>JAUXBV010000204.1 GCA_030619215.1 Fibrobacterota bacterium
CTTAAAAGCTGTAATCCAAAATCAGTCAATACCGTTGAACCGCCACTTCTCCCTCCTCTCATCCTGACAACCAGAGCGCATCCAAAGCCTTTTTCCGCTACCTTAATATCCCCCCATGCTTTTCTATAGCTTCTTTTAAGCTTACGGGCAGCTTCCTGGATTGAACCGCTATCTTTTATTGCTTTTAGAAGGTGGTATTTGCCATCTCCAAAAATTCCTTTAACCTTTACCGAAGAAATGTAGAGTTTTGCCAGTGGTTCCATTTTTGTTTCCTTTGTAAATATTTTCTTAAAATAAGTAATCATGCTTTAATAAACTTAACAGCACTTGCCTTAAAACTCACAAAAACCTTTTTACCATATCCTAAACCGAGCTTATTAACCGAATCCTGTGTAATAAGCGCTGCTATTTCCACACCAATATCTACAATAATCTCAATTCCCAACCTGGCGGTGGCAATATCAACAATTGTTCCCTCAAATACATTTCTTGCGCTTGATGAGTAGGGCTCTGTTGAAACGGTGACGTCTTCGCTGCGAATTATAACGTTACCTTCTCCGGGCTCTTCGTCGGTAAGCACTGATAATTGTAAACCGGAAGTTACAAATTCCGCACTCTTATCAGGGCTATGTTTATTTTTTATTAATTCTCCCCAGAAGAAATTCCTGATGCCGATAAATCGTGCCACAAACTCGGATTTCGGATGCTGAAAAATTTGCCTGGGTGTATCTACCTGTACAATTTTTCCATTCTCCATAATACCGATGCGCATGGCGAGAGATATTGCCTCTTCATAATCGTGAGTGACATGGATCATGGTGATTTTTTTGCGATTGATACGCCGAAGCAGCGCCCGCATTTCAGAGCGGGAACCGAGATCCAAAGAAGAGAGGGGCTCATCAAGCAGAAGGCATTTTGGTTGCACGGCAAGAGCACGCGCCAGGGCAACCCGTTGAGCCTCTCCCCCTGAAAGGGTTGTCGGTTTTCGCTCCAGAAGATGTGTAACCTCGACCTCAACAGCAAGTGCGTTCACTTTATTATTTATTTCAGAGCGGTTATGGCTGCGGGATTTAAGGCCGTAGGCAATGTTCTGCCGGACGGAAAGATGGGGAAACAGTGCTTGGTCCTGATATACAAGCCCGATATCCCTTTTTTGTATTTTTTCATGGGTAATATCCCTGCCGTTCAGTTTGATACTTCCCGAGTCAACGGTCAGGATGCCGGTTATTGTCTCGAGAAGCACTGTTTTACCGACGCCCGATGCACCGAGGAGAACAAAGTATTCTCCTTCAGCAACGTCAAATGAGACATCGCTTATAATAAAATCACCGAGTCTTTTTGATAACTGTTCGACTTTAAGCACTGTTTTTCCTTGTTGCAATAACGCGCATAATGACAAAGAATAAAAGGCAGATGCCGATAAATAGAACCGATACGGGCCGCGCATATTTTAATCCGAACGCACCAAAGCGCTCGTAAATGAGTATAGGTGTTATCATTGGATGATAGGCGATTATAATAACAGCTCCGAACTCACTCATTCCCCGCGCCCACATGAGTATCAATCCCGAAAGTATCGCACGCCACGCAAGGGGAGTTGAGATTGTAAAGAAGACCCGCATGGGGGGCGCTCCGAGGTTCAGGGCGGCCTTTTCCAGGCGCTCCGGCACTGCGGCAAATCCATCCCTTGCTGAATTTATAAGAAACGGCAGGCTCACAAAGGCCATAGCGACCATAATGCCGCCGTAGCCGCCGACAAATTTAATTCCAAATGTTTCTCCTATACGACCAATGATCGTATCAGGCGCGATGATACCGAGAAGGGCAATGCCGGCGGCAGAATGCGGAATTACAATTGGAATATCTATTATTCCGTTGACAAGCTGCTTGAAGGGAAAATTTTTACGGGCGAGAATATATGCAAAGGGAATGGCTACGACAGAAAAAACAAGTGTTGCAGCCATTGAGGTGAATAATGTGAGCCATATACTCCTCTGAACTTCGCTGTCCTGAGCCGTTTCTATAAGCTGCCCGGCGGAGCACTTAAAAATCATGTTAAGCAGCGGTGCTACAAAAAAGAGAAGTACAACTCCACCGAGAGCAGCGAATATTAAATGTAAAGGCTCTATCCTTTTCTGAATTTGCATAGTATGGTTACTCTTCACTAATAGGAAGCGCGAATATTTTCAACCCTTCCGGAATTTTATCATAAGTGTTTGAAGGAGACGGGACCATTGAAGGTTGCCCGTTTTTCTCCATTATTGCCAGGCCCTTTGCTTTGTCAAGGACAAATGCGACGAACTTTTTCGCCAGCTCAGGATTAGGCGCGTTTTTGGGAATGGTGATACCATATACCATGGGAGCGCCTTTTTTGGTTATTGTTGTACCCGGCTCTTTTCCGCTGATATCAACAGATACGGTTTCATAAATATCAGCAAACTCAGGCTTCTTTAAATTTACCTCATCAGGAAGAAGTACATATTTAAGCCCGTGCTGCTGAGCAACCGACCGGTACAGGAATATGTAGTCAATTACGTTCGATTCAAGCAGGGCAAGGAGGTCTGTTTCTTTCGGGCGAATATATTCCGTATCTTTTTTTAACAGGGACTCACTGAGGCCGTCTTCTTTATAAATTTTTTCAGCGAGCTTCATTGTAAGAACCGCTCTGTAACCACAGGGATCGGCATTCGGGTCGGACCTGCCGAATGCAACCTCTTTGTCAGCTAATATGGTATGCCAGTTATCTTTATTGATCCCGTCAGCTTTTTTTGATCCTTCATGGTATACTATGGCCATCTCATTACTGGCAAATTTGATGTTCCAGTCTGCATGTTCAGGGATAAGCAGGTTGTCAATGACGCTGTAGTCAGCGGATCCCATAACATCGCATGGTTTTTTCAGATCGGAGATCTTCCGGGCGCATGCCCTGCTTCCGGCTGCCTCGAGAAAAATATCTACTCCGGTATTTTCCGCTTTAAAAGCTTCGGATATCTGTTTGAATGGCACGGAGAGGCTTCCTGCGTGGAAGATAGTCAATTTTTGAAGCTCAGGCTCTTTCTTTTTTTCATTGCATGAGATCAGGAAACAGGAAATTATTGTAATGATTGTGAATAGAAATACTTTTTTGATTGTTGTGATGTTACACATACTTTGTGCTCCTTTCAGTTAATATACGATATGCCCTATGGATATGTATAATATGACATATCGAAGTGAATTAGTGTTGTTGCACTTTGAATTAACGCCATTTTACTGATTGTTAAATTTACATATGATAATAATCCGACTATAGTATAATTATTTAGTGTCCGGCCGGAAACGCGTATTTTTGTCATTTCGACCGAAGGGAGAAATCTGTAAGTTGTTGGTTCTTAGAAAAAAAGATTTCTCCCTTCGGTCGAAATGACAGTTTTATATAGTTTTCGGCCAAGCAATATTTATCTTAGTTTTCTTAGAATTTGCCCATGAAGAAAAGCTCCGGTCGCACGCGTAGTTCAGAAGCATCGTCTTCACTGTTTATAAAATTCCAGATCCTCACTCGCGGTTTGATGGTAAGCGACTTAACGGGCATTGCATACATAAGATCAAAATGAATCAGGTTATTATTAATGACAGGATCAGCCTCGCGGTCTTTTGCCATGCCGAAATTAAAATTTACGGTTGCCTTACCATAACCCGGCATGAGTGTAACCTTTGCATTAGCAAGCATCCCAAGGGGAGCGCTCACCGAATCCTCAGGCGCCACCGCGTCATTCTTAAAACCGCCGGCAGCAAAGCCGAGGTTCATTCCGATTTGTTTTGCCGGTTTTATGCCAATATCAATACCGCCGGTTAATGAGTGGTTTGCCTCTTCTTTATCCGCCGACCTATAAACATTGGTGCGCAGGTGCATCACAGGAAGGAATGACAGTTTCTTTTTAAGCAGGATTACCGGAAGTGAAAAGATAAAACGTAACTGGTCTTTTTTTAGGGCGTATGCCGGAGAATCTGGCCCTGCATTGGTTGCCACAGCGGAAACCACGCCCAGTCCAACGGACGTTGCCCCATCATTAACAAAGGAAAAACCAAGGTCAAGCCCGGTTTGGGAATTGTTCATGTATACTTTCCATGTGGTAATGCCGGCTTCACAACATCCTTTTGTCATATAATTGTCAGGTTCTGTATAAGCAAGGTTTAAAACCGTATTTGCCGGTACCGGTATTATACCAAAACTTAAAGACACAACGCTCACATTCCATTTGAGATACATTTCCGGAATGGAGAGAATTCTAAAGTTGTAATCATCGGTTGTTTTATAATATGCTTTGCTCAAATTATCCAGTATCTTGTCCGGCCCGCCGCCTGAGGGATTGGAGAGGCGCATGCCAAAAAGAAGATTCTCATTGATAACGGCCTTTGCACGGAAATTCCAGGCATACAGATTGCTATAGTCACCGGTTTTGCTTGCCTCTTCTCCATAGCTGTTTTTCATTTTTAAATAGTCATAGCGAAGCCGGTACTGGAGATCGCCGCTGAAAGAGAGTTTTGGTTTTGCCTTTTCCTGAGCAAAAACCTCAGTAAAAAATGAGCAGATAAGCATAAGGGCTGATAGAAGAAATGTAGAAATGGTACGCATAAAAACTCCTTTAATTTGTTGGAAATGATTATTGATTAACATAAGTGGAATGTATGCATTTATATGATCAATGGTAACTCCTTTCTTTTTGTTTAGGTTACATCGATATATCTAATTCGACATATCGATAATATCAAAAAACCATAATTTCTTTAAAGACAATTGGACATGTCTATTGCGACATATCAAGAGTAATAAATTTATGAAAATAATTTCCAATATGTTTATTTCGACATATCGAGAGGGTTAATATAATTATTAACATATTGAGCCGGTTAGTAAAAAGAGTTAAATAAATATCGGGTTTTTAGTATTAATAATTATTTTATGGCATCAGAAAAAACGTTTTCATTTCTTTTCCCTTATTTAAAAGAGCGTTGTATCTATGATTTGTATAATTGATTATGATGCAGGTAACCTGACCTCCGTGAAACGCGCGTTAAATTATCTGGATATTGAGTCGGAGATAACGCAGGATGCCGATAAAATTATCAATGCAGAGCGGGTTATCTTTCCCGGAGTCGGGCATGCGAAGACTGCAATGGAGGTTCTTGTAAACCGCGGCCTGGATGCTGCGCTTAAGCGGGCTTTTGAAAAGGGTGCGCCGGTTCTTGGAATCTGCCTCGGATCCCAGGTTATTCTTTCCCGTTCCGAGGAGGGCGATACGGAGTGTCTCGGATTGATAAAGGGGACATGTCCTAAATTTAAATTGTCCGATCCTTCACTCAAAATCCCACATATAGGGTGGAATTCCGTGCAAATTGTTCAGAGGCATTTTCTGCTAAAAGATTTAGAGCCCGGAGATGAGCTTTACTTTGTTCACTCCTATTACCCGCGACCCCAAAACAGTGATAATATATTTGCCATGGCAGAATACGAGATTGAATTTCCTGTAGCAATCGGAGAGAAAAATTTATTTGCCACACAGTTTCACCCGGAGAAGAGCGGCCCGATTGGCTTGCAGATTCTCAAGAATTTTTCACAATGGGACGGTTCACCATGCTGAGAAAAAGACTGATATCCTGCCTTGATGTTCGTGACGGTAAACTTGCAAAGAGTATAAAATTTGTTGATACAAAAGACATTGGGGATCCGGTAACTACTGCAAAAAAGTATTACGAAGAGGGACTCGATGAGCTGGTGTTCTATGATATTACCGCTTCGAGTGACAAAAGGGATATAATGATAGATGTGGTAAGCAGGGTTGCGCAGCAGGTATTTATTCCTTTTTCCGTGGGCGGCGGATTGCGCACTGTTGAGGATTGCAGCAAGGTTCTGCTTGCAGGGGCGGAAAAGGTAAATGTCAATACGGCTGCGGTAAAAAATCCCCAATTGATTACCGATGCATCAAAGGCATTCGGTGCGCAGTGTGTTGTTCTTTCAATGGATATAAGGAAAGTGCCTGTAACAAATGAAATACCATCCGGCTATGAAATCGTAATTGACGGTGGAAGAACACCTATGGGTATTGACGCCATTGAATGGGTTAAGAAAGGCGAGGATTTAGGGGCCGGGGAAGTTGTGGTCAACTCAATAGATGCGGATGGGACAAGGGAAGGTTATGAAATAAACCTCACAAGAACAATTGCCGACGCCGTATCTGTTCCGGTAATTGCTTCCGGCGGCGGCGGCAAACCGGAACACCTGTATGATGTGCTTACCGAAGGTAAAGCGGATGCCGCGCTTGTTGCGTCAATCCTTCACTATGGGGAATATACCATTAAGGAAGTTAAAGAGTATTTGAGTGGCAGGGGTATTAAGATCCGGATGTGCTATTAGAATATGAAGGTCCGAAAGGGTGGGTCGCGATCGCGGACGGCTATTCGCAATGCGACGTCTCCAACCCGGTCTGGATGCAGGACTTCAAGAAGCTGGTGTCCAACTACATGGCGCGCACCCAGCGACCGATGAGCCACA
>JAUXBV010000284.1 GCA_030619215.1 Fibrobacterota bacterium
AGATCGCAAAGGGATGTTTGCAGCTGATTTAAAGCAGCCCCACAGGCTTGTTTTTGCGCCAAATCATGAACCTGTCCCTAAAATGGAAGATGGGGGAATCGATTTAACTAAGATAACATCTATTACAATTATTTGTGTGGAGGATTACCATTAATGGATAAAAAAACATTAAACTACGAACCGGATTATGCTGTTCATCCCGGTCAAATCCTGGAAGAGTCGCTTGAGGCACGGGGATTAACTCAAACTGATTTTGCTAGACAAACAGGTATTTCTACAAAACAGATAAATTTGATATTAAACGGCAAAGCGCCTGTAACCCCCGAATCGGCAATTAAGTTTGAAAGGGCTGTGGGAACAAAGGCTTCTGTCTGGGTTAACCTAAATGCAAACTACCAGCTTCATAAAGCAAAGAAAAATGAAGAAACAGAAATTAAAAATAAAATTGCGTGGGCTAAAGGGTTCCCAATACTGGAACTTGTAAAGCGCATTCTAATACCAGAATGTGAAACGGAAATAGAGACAGTAAAAACACTCTTGTCGTTCTTTAAAACAGGCACAATTGCTGCATGGGAAAAACAATTTAAAGACTTAGCCGTTCTATTTAGACATTCTCCAACATTTAAAAGTTCACCGAAGGCTATTTCGGCATGGCTTCAAATTGGTGTCAATACGGCAAAACAAATGGATATTAATCCGTTTGACAGAAAAAAGTTCGAAGAAGTTCTCAAAGGAATCAGGAAATTAACAAATAAAAATCCCGATATTTTCGAACAAAAAATGAAAATACTTTGTGCAGAAGCAGGTGTAACATTGGTGTTTGTCAGGGAATTTAAAGATACGCATTTGAGTGGTGCAACTTATTGGTATTCAAAAAAAAATATTTTGATTATTATGAGTCTGCGGTATAAAAAAGATGACCATTTCTGGTTTACTTTTTTTCATGAGGCCGGGCATGTGCTAAAACATAAATCCAGTAAAATCATAATTGACGGAAAAGACCTTACAGGGAGTGAGATTGAAAAAGAAGCTAACAAATTTGCTGCAAATATTCTTATTCCACCAACGGATTATAAGAATTTTATTGATTATACACCAAGAATCACAGAAGAAGCAATAAATAATTTTGCAAAGAAAATTGATATTGCGCCAGGAATTGTTGTTGGAAGACTGCAAAAAGAGGAAATTATAAAATATAGTTGGCATAACAAATTGAAAAAGTCTTTTAAGCTGGTGGAGTAAGTTTAAACTGGTCGATTTCGGCTGGTTTAAATAATATTATGGGTGATCAAATTAGTTAAGGAAATATATACAGTATACAAAATTAATTGAAAAAATTACTGATTGTATGAGCCTACCCTAAATGGCACACGTAATTTCAATGCCAAATTTATGGTACAATCAGTATACATTAAAAGGTTAACAAAAACTTAACCGCCATTATCAAAATGGCAACGCATAATACTACCTTAACGATTTTTTCACCCTTCTTTATGGATAAAATAACTGATATCCAGGCGCCAAGGGCAAAGCCCAGCCCAAGGCAAATCGCATATAGCCAGTTTATATTGTTTGTAAACCCAAACACAAAAAGGATAGGGATCGTATAGAATAATACAATGTGGATCTTATGCATATTTATGTTTACAAGGTCTAAACGTGTTAAATGCCTCAGGGAAGCCATTATCAGAAAGCCGACTCCTGCCTGGATAAAACCGCCGTAAAGACCCACAATAAACATGGCCGGGAAAATAAGGAATTTTCGGAAGCCTGTAAGCTCTTCTATATCTTTAGATGTCTTTTTGGGCAGGAATAGCGTGATAACCGTAAATATCATCACACCGATAAGCACTCTCTGGAAAGTAGTATTGCTGATTTTAACCGCGAAAAGGGAGCCGATTATCGCACCGGGTACGGCACAGGAAACCAGTATGAGGCTTTGCTTGAGGTTGCCGAATTTTTTCGATTTGTATGCTGCTGACGCTGATATGGTTTCAATAAGAATGCCTATCCTGTTGGTCCCGTTGGCAACAGACGCCTCTATTCCCATAAGCATCATGGCACCTAAAGTCAATGTTGAGCCGCCGCCAGCCATGATGTTTATGAAACCTGCGACAGCGCCGACTGCAAAGATTATTATTGGGTTTATTATTTCAGTCACCTTTATTTAAATCATTTCCCCTCTACCTCATCCGCCAGGTAGTTGAAATCGTAAAGCTTTCTCAGTGCTTCAATGATATACGCACAATGAACAGCCACAGCACGGTTCTTTTC
Source organism: Fibrobacterota bacterium (assembly GCA_030619215.1). Lineage (GTDB taxonomy): Bacteria > Fibrobacterota > Chitinivibrionia > Chitinivibrionales > JANQEN01 > JAUXBV01. The sequence goes on from JAUXBV010000284.1 coordinate 2,275, forward strand.
TTTATCGAAAATAAACTTGCCTGTCAGGCTCTCGATGTTTCCGTCAAATATTAATCCTACAATTTCCGCATTCTTATTGATTACCGGAGAGCCGGAATTGCCGCCAACAACATCGCAGGTGCTGACAAAGTTTACCGGTGTTGAAAGGTCAAGTTTATCTTTATTATCCCAGAAACGCTTTGGCAGCCGGAAGTCCTCTTTTTGATCGAAGCTTATGGCGCGGTCGAATAATCCATACAATGTTGTTTTATAGGGTGCTTTTGTTCCGTTCATAGGATAACCGGTCGCAGAGCCGTATGCCAGCCGCAGTGTAAAAGTGGCATCCGGATAGACGTTTTTTCCGTATACGGCAAAACGTGCCTTTGCGATTTTTTCGCTTGCAGGAGTGATAACGCTTTCGATATTATCCCTGTCCCATTTTTCAATTTTCCTCAGGTATGGATCAAGTTTCCGGGCGTAAGCAATTAAAGGGTCTTTTGATTTTTTAACCGCTTTTTCCCCGTCTTTAATGAGCTTCTTCCTGAAGTCTGCATTGTCAAGCCTGGTTCCGCTTATTACCTTTTCAGCTATCTTGACAGGAGCGCTACCTTTCAGCGCTATTTTTATAAATTCATGTTTAGCACCCAGTTCATCGAGAGATATTTGCAGGTTACCGGCTAAGAGTGCTTCTTCCCTGTCTTTGTATATCGGGGCAGGGGAGAAGAGGTTAAACCGCAGCTCTTCAAGCTCGGAATCGTGATAGCCGTCAAGCCGGTCTGCATCCGGCTTTGTAACTTCAGTAACGTAACGAACTATGGTTTGGGCAAACCATGCAAGGTCAGAGCCTTTGAGCCGGCTGTAAAAACGGTCCTTAACAATTTTCTTTTCTAGTTCCGTTATACTGTCTATGATATCCCAGGCGTCGCTATACTCTTTTTTCCACTCCGGGTTTTCAGATACTTTTTTACGTAGTTCATCCTCCTGTTTTTTGTGTGTTGCAGGCAGGTTTTTATCCCGTAACCCCTGCAGTATTCCGGTGCGTGCCTTTTTACTGTTTTCAACGTAAAAAACACGCACAATACCGCGGCGCGTCTGCTCAGGCCCCTTTTTCATATACCGGCGTAAAATTTCAATCTGTTTCCCGGTGTTTTTCAACAGCATCGGATATAGGATGTCCCGGTGGAATGTAAGCTGTGTATGGGTAAGCAGCCTGTCTGTATTGCCGGGGTTACCGGTAACAAAGACCAGCTCATCCTCCGAAGCGCCTTTGGAGTTCCATTTGAAGTAATGTTTCGGCTTAACCAGCTTATCATTTTCATATACCCGGAAGAATGCAACATCCAGGTCATATCGCGGATAGGTGAAGTTGTCCCAATCCCCGCCAAAATAGGCGGCCTGGCGCTCTGGAGCGAACACTAAGCGTACATCGGTGTACTTCTTGTACCGGTACAGCCAGTACTCACCGCCATGGTACAAGCTGACAACATTTGATCTCAATCCTGTTTTGTCAAGACTCTCCTTTTCGATTTTTGCAATCCGCGCCTTGCGAGCCTTTAAAGCTTCAGCTTCGTCCATATCCTTTTTAATAGCTGAAAGCACATTTTGGGTAACCTCTTCCATTGAGATTACAACGTTTATTTCAAGATCGGGGCATTTTCGTTCTTCCTTTTGTGATAAAGCGTAAAAACCATCCTTGACATAATCTTTCTTTGGGGTTGATATTTTTTGCAGTTGCCCTACTGCAATATGGTGATTCGTCATCACCAGCCCGTTTGGGCTGATAAAGGAGCCTGAGCCACCGTCCATAAACCGGACACTTGACAGGCGGACGTGATCGAGCCACTCCTGCGTTGGGGTGAAATTATAGCGTTCCATAAGATGCTTTGTTGGGGGATTGTCGAATGTCCACATGCCTTCGTCAGGGAAGGTAACACTGAAATTTAATATCAGCATTATAATAAATACTTTTTTCTTATTCATTCCATATCCTTGTGAAAAGGTATATTCTGTCAAGTATCGTATGTTTAATAATAAGGCAATCAATATACATTTTGCTGGGAAGGATTTATAAGTAGGTTTCTTTAAATACAACGGTAAAAAAAATATAGCTTAATCCTTTTTAGTCTTTTGTAGAACTGTTTTAATAGCAGAAAAAAGTTCGTTTCTCGTAAAAGGCTTTTTAAGAGCTACATCTGCATCAAAGGCGGTTGCAAGTCGCAGGAGCTTATCGGAAGAGCCGGCTCCCGACATTGCAATTATACCTACCGGCGGTGTGAGTTGTCGCAGCTCAATAATGGTATCAACACCGTTCTTTTCCGGCATTGCCATATCAGTGATTATAATATCATAGTTGGCTGTTGAAAACATTCGCATTGCTTCCTTACCGTTTTGGGCGGTTTTAACCTGACATCCTTCTTTTTCAAGCATTAATGTAATGACATTGCGAATAGCTTCTTCATCTTCAATGACAAGTATGCGAGTGCCTTCGATATCTTTTCCGGAGGAATTTTTATGATTGAAGTCCGATTTCTTTTTAAAAAAATTCATTTATATTTTCTCTGGCTTTACATTATGATGTTATTTCAACTATTATATAGAAACAATTGCAAAAATATAGATTGCTGGATTCCCCCCAAAGGGGACTCTGCCATTTTGGTGACTTTTGCAATTACCTCAAATATACTTTGAAATTAAATAATACACACAAAAATATCCATAATGCGCGATTTGAATTTGAAAAAAGTAGAATGTTTTAAAAATTCTTGTAACAAATCAAACATGAAAATCGTATAATATAGAGAGACGGGGATACTTCCATTGGGGAGATTTTTTTTTAAAGCAGAATTTAAACGCTTAAACACAGAGAAGAGGGGGCTTAGATGAACTATAAAAAGATTCTGTTGAGGATAAGCAGGAAGTGTGATGAATCAATCGGGTATTGTCAGCAAAGCCTTCCGGTTTTAAGAAAAAGGGTGATGGAGCTGGATTTTGCCAAAAAGGTTTTCTATACCTTTGTTGCCCTGGAAGCTTTTACTCTGATATGTGCGATAAGTATTCCTGAGGGAGGGAAGATTCTCCCCCTGGGCAGAAGCGTGGTTGAAGCGTATCATTTGCTTTCAAAGTCTCCTTCGGGGCGCGAGCTAATAAAACGTGTGGAAAAAAATACACGAGGCAGTTTTGTGTATCTTACCATGGGGGAGACAGAGA
>JAUXBV010000554.1 GCA_030619215.1 Fibrobacterota bacterium
CCGTAACGCCTCCTCTGTTTTCTTGCGCTCAAAGAGTTCCTTTTTCAGCTCTTCAGTGCGTTCCTCCACTAATTCTTCCAACTGGTTGCGGTACTTGCCCAACTCCTCTTCCGCCCGCTTGCGCTCGGTGATATCCCTTACGATGCCAATGTTGCATTTTGTTCCATCAATAATAGCAGGTACTGTATTAAAATCAGCATATACTACTTCTCCATCTTTTCTTAAGCACGGAATATTTTCTGCCAATGGTTTCGCCCCTGATGCCTGTGCTTCAAATTCCGATATTACATGTTTAATGCTTTCTTTGGGGTGAATATCTACTACGCCAAGGTTTATCATCTCTTCTTCGGTATAGCCAAGCATCCTGCAGATAGCAGGATTAGCATATTTGAATTGCTTTGTTCCAACATCCGCTATGAGTATTCCGTCACCACTTATTTCAAACAAGGTTCTGTATCCATCCACAGAATGCCGGACAACACTTTTCTGGAGTGATGGCTGCGCTCTGCCTGTCTCCGGCTTAGCAGTCCTTAATTTTTTCTTTCCCGGTTTTCCCTTCTCTGGCTTCATGGGTATATCCTCCTTATTTTTACACCATAAAACAGAAGTAAAACAAATAATAAATCACCAAAGGCTATTCATGACTTGTGCAGTAATGCAGTAATAATGTATTTGAGAATACTATAGCCATGTTTATACTATTCTATTTTTTGATTTCTATAATTTACTTATTAAAAATATCATTTGTATAAGGGGATTTGTCGATTTATCTTAATACAATAAATGCAACTTCGCCCTTTTTCAGCAAGCCTTATATAACATTTTTATTACCTGGCAACACAAAATCAATTCAGCTACTGATATTTTATGAAAAAAGGTTACCTTTTCCGCAAATTCTACTTATAGAAACGCATTTTTCATTTATTATTATCGAGAAAATGCTATTTTTTCCGCAAATACTAATAATAGAGGTGTTTTTTCATTAATTATTATAAAAAAAATACAATCTTCAAATTCCCTATTTAGATTAATTAGTAATCTAGGTAAGATAGAGTTTTACAATAATCAATAGGAATTTTAAATACGTGAGGGGCAAAAGGAGGTAAAAGTGGTTAATTCACGAAACCGGCACTGCCGTGTATTGATCGGCATCTCTCTTTTAGTATCGGTTGTTTCAGCAGCGATAACAAATGTCGTCGCCCCGGATGTGAACTGCAGAGCTGTGCGTGGCAAAACGGATTTGGGGATTACCTCACCGTTGTTGGACATTACCTCACCGTTGTCCGCCAAGCAGCTCTGGGAGAAATTGTTCACCGATACACTACCTTTGGGAGTAACAAACTTTACGGTTACATTTACAACAGGGTGTAATTATCCGGAAGCGGCCGGTTCATATAGTAATTTACCGCCATTCAATGGTATTGAACCGAAAGACGGCATACTTTTAACAAGCGGTCAGGCTGTTATCGCCATAGGGCCTAATAGTGAGACCGGTGCCGGGCTTGATCAGAACGGTGGAGGTTCGACTGACCCGGGGAATGGAGACGATGATCTTACTGCAATGGTACCGGGCTATGATTCTTACGATGCCTGTTTACTTACTCTTACATTTACGACAGACACATCTGTTCATGGAATTTCCTTTGATTTTATATACGGCACTGATGAATTTTCTGAGTGGGTTAATTCGGATTATAACGATATTTTCTGCACGTTTCTTGATGGAGAAAACATCTGTTTTGATCATGATTCTAACCTTATATGCGTTAATAATAACTTTTTCAAGATTGACAATGAAAACGCTCCGTACGCTCTTGACCTTGAGTACGATGGTTTTACGCCCCTGCTGAGAACCTCAGACACACTGACTGAAGGTGATCATACGCTGAAATTCGCTATCTGTGATATGGGGGATCAAATTCTCGATGCGGGAGTATTTCTCAATAATTTTAAATTTGAATATAGCGGACAAGGTACCAATCCGGTACCGGTTACCATAGTTGTTGAGCAGTACTTTACGGTTTTTGAGGACGCTCCCGCAGGAACGCATGTGGGTGATATACAAGTTAACACAACAATTCCGTCAGCGGTAACCATGATGCTTGTTAATAATATACCCGAGTTTGATATAAGCCCATCAGATCCTTTTGGAATAACGGTGGCAACCGGAGCCAATCTTGATTATGACATACAGGACAAATATTATCCTAGAGTAGAGGCGTCTACCGGTTCCGGCACGAATTTATTATCCGACACCAGTGTTATAACTATACAGGTTCTTGAGGCCGGTACGGGGATTATTGATAATAGCAACATGGGTAACATTTTTACTTGTCCCGTTATTGGAGATAATCTTGTTATTAACGGTTTGGCGGAAGGCGCCTATACCCTTAGAATTACCAATTCGAAAGGGCAGGAGATACTTAAAATAGAGAACGGAAGCAAAACAATGATTGATATATCAACAGTTCCTTCCGGTATCTACTTTGTCATCTTAACATCAAAAAATAGAAAGGTTTATAATAAAATTTATATTAACCGATAATTAGCTTCTGTTAAATATTGACAAATGACCGTCATTTCCGCATTCTTTTGGCGGGAATCCATGCTTATAAACACTTAAAAAGCTGGATTCCGGCCAAAAGAATGCCGGAATGACATTCAAAACGATCTAGATTTAACAGGAACTAATTATACTAAAGCACAAGGTGCCGATTCATCGGTATAATATTGAGTAAAAGCGGACAGGTCATATCAAATATGCCCTGCCGCTTAACTCACTATTAAATATTTTCAAAAAGAGAGATACTCTCGGCTTTTGAAATCAGATAGCCGGAGGTATTTTTTTTGCTGAATAGGAATTTTAGAAAAAATTGTTTTTAAATATTCGCCAACAACTTCTTCACCTGGATTTTGCACTTAACTCTACCTAAAGGTATAAGAAACACTAAGAAATATCTTAAAGGACAACTCTTCGTGATAGTAAACTATCTACGAATCGTTTGAAATTTCAAAGTGTTTCTTTATGTGCCTCTGTGGCAAATTACTTTTTTTCTTTTTTCCCACCTACC
>JAUXBV010000357.1 GCA_030619215.1 Fibrobacterota bacterium
ACAGGATACGGATCTGCAAAAACTTATCGGAAAAACAGGAACTGTTATTAACGACCTTCGCCCTGCAGGAAAAGCTATTATTGATAATAAACGGTTCGATGTGGTCTCTGAAGGAGACTATATAGATAAAGACGCTGCTATTATTGTTACTTCGGTAGACGGAAACAGGATCGTCGTTAAAACGTCGGAAGTATAACTGATAGATAATTAAATAAATTCAACGAAAGGTGGTTTTTGTGACTATCTCTACAATTTTCTTCGGTATTCTGGCCTTTGTTTTAATCATATTTGCCTTCTTTGCCCTCAGCTCGATTTCGCTGTGGTTTCAATCTCTGGTCTCCGGCGCAAAGGTCGGCCTGCTTAACATCATATTTATGCGCTTTCGTAAAGTTCCTCCCAAGCTTATTGTTGAGTCAAAAATCATGGCGGTAAAAGCCGGAATTGAAATCAGCACCGATAACCTGGAATCACATTATCTTGCCGGCGGGAATGTAATGCGTGTGGTTCAGGCTCTCATCGCAGCAGATAAAGCAAACATTCCCCTTGACTTTAACCGCGCTGCTGCAATTGACCTTGCCGGCCGTCACGTACTGGAAGCTGTGCAGATGAGCGTTAATCCCAAGGTCCTTGAAACTCCGCTTGTCGCCGCTGTAGCAAAAGACGGTATCCAGCTTAAAGCAATCTCACGCGTCACAGTACGCGCCAATATTGAGAGGCTGGTTGGCGGTGCGGGTGAAGAGACTGTTCTCGCGCGTGTCGGTGAAGGAATTGTGACAACAATCGGATCAGCTGAAACACATAAAACCGTACTTGAAAATCCTGATAGCATTTCCAAAAGAGTACTGGGAAAAGGACTTGACTCAGGCACAGCGTTTGAAATCCTATCCATAGACATTGCAGATGTTGACGTTGGCAAAAATATCGGCGCGGAACTTGAGACAGACCGCGCGGAAGCGGATAAAAAGATCGCGCAGGCAAAGGCTGAGGAGAGACGTGCAATGGCTATTGCTGCGGAGCAGGAGATGCTGGCCAAGGTTCAGGAAAAACGCGCCCTTGTTGTTGAAGCAGAAGCACAGGTACCGCTTGCCATGGCTGAAGCATTCAGAAGCGGTAATCTCGGTGTTATGGATTACTATAAAATGAAGAACATTGTTGCAGACACCCACATGCGCGATACTATCGGCGGCAAGCCGGGAGATGAAGAAAAGAAAAAGTAAGATATTTACATTTTGTCATGCACTCTTTTAGAGTACGCGCCCGGGACATCGGGCATCCAGGCATCCTAATTTTTCTCTGGATTCCCGCTTTCCCGAAAAAAGCCCGGGACAGGTCGCGGGAATGACACAATGATGCAATGCAATAGATATAATTTCTATTCTTAAAAAGAGTATAAAAATAAGGATTACTCTATGGAATCATTTGAAAAATTAATCCCCATTATATTTCTCATTATATGGACAGTTATAGCAGTACTTGGAAAGAAAAAAAAGAAACAGGCGCGCTCCACGGATAAAGTAATAAAACCTGCACCTGCCACACCTTTTGATAAGCTGCAAAACACTTTTAAAGACTTATTTGCAGAGCTGAAGCAGCCTGTTGCGGAAGAACTCCCCGAAACGCTCAAACCGCAAAAAATAAAAATTCCGGAAACAGGAAAAACAAGGACTCAAAAAGATACTGAAAGAGCAATAGAAAACGAGATATCGGATAAAGATATAAAGCCGCCGCCTTCTAAACCTCCGGAAGGAAAGTCATCCTACCAAACGCATACCATAAAAGCGGCCAGAACAGCAGTTCCTGTCAGTAAACTGCAGGAAGCCGTGATATGGTCGGAAATTCTTGCGAAGCCTGTTTCTATGCGTGATGAGTAACGTTTTTATAATTAAATCTTAATTCTGTTTTCAGTTTCATCCATAATTAAAAGTACTATGAAAAAACTTCTTGTAACCGGTGGAAGCGGTTTTTTAGGGTGGAACCTCTGCGGAGTTGCAAAGGAATCGTGGGATGTATTCGGCACCGTATTTTCGCATAACATTGACATCCCGGGATGTAAAAAAGTACATGTCAACATTACTATCTACAATGACCTGATAAAAATTTTTAATGAGATAAAACCCGATGCTGTTATACATACCGCTGCAGAATCACAGCCAAATTATTGCCAAACCAATCCTGATGAAAGTTACAAAATCAATGTTGAAGCTTCCATCAATTTAGCGGGCCTTTGTGCAGACATGAACATTCCTCTCGCTTTTACCTCGTCTGACCTGGTCTTTGATGGGCTGAATCCACCCTATTCGGAAAAGGACCCTGTCTCTCCTGTAAACACCTATGGAGAACAGAAGGTAAAAGCTGAAATTGAAATCTTGAAACACTGCCCTAAAGCAGCAATCTGCCGCATGCCGCTCATGTTCGGTGATCCCTCCCCTGCTTCAAACAGTTACCTGCAATCGATATTATCCAATTTACATAATGAAAAATATATCACCCTTTTTACCGATGAATACAGGACACCAACAAGTGCGTACAGTGCAGCTAAAGGATTGCTTTGGGCAGTAGAAAACTTCAACGGAACAATCCATCTGGGAGGTAAAGAGCGTACCTCGAGATATGATTTTGGAATAAAGGTTGCCGCATGCTGCGGGTTTGATAAATCATTAATTAAACCCATACTTCAAAAAGATATCTCTATGCCTGCGCCCCGCTCCCCTGACGTGTCCCTTGACAGTTCGAATGCCCTTAAAATGGGTTACTCTCCGCTTCCTTTGATTGAGGAATTTAAACGCCTGAGGTGTGTGAATGAATAAATTGATGTTTACAGATATTACATTTACGGTATCGTATGATAATCAAAAAGATGGGTCAAACGATAATGCCCAACTATTTTCGGATAGTCACCCTGCAACAGATCCAGCTCCTGAAGATCCCATCCTATAGTCCACAGGTTTATAACCAGTGGCGCACCATTAACCTTTGTTCTACTTACTATCCCAATATGATCATATACAGTCCCGTTAGGAATTCCCGTATCGAACAGGGCAATATCGCCAGGTTTCCATTCCTCCGGTTTTTTTGCAGGGGTTTCATCTGTTAATACTTCGGCATTATGGTCAAAAAAGATTTTAAGGTTTCTTGTTCTGCGGTGATCGATGTTAGTATTCGGTTTATTAATCTCCTTATATCTGCCCGGATTCGCAATAATATCTTCATACAACAATGCCTGAAGATCAATATTGGCATACCGCAGGGCCCGTATTACAACATCGGTGCAAACACCTGTGGATTTATCAAAATCACCCATTGGAAACTTTATAGGAATAATTGCTGTAGCCCCTTTTGTATATTTGCACGGCGTCTGTAATAATTTTTTACTTCCCTCCTCAACTTTACGCAAAAGATAGCCGGGAGTATTCATCTCATCACAGGATTTTCTGCTCTTGTAAACCTCAACCATAGCTCTATTCTTAGGCAGCAAGCCATACAACTTAATAATATCTTCATCATTTAATGCAATACAGCCCAGAGTCCAGTCCGGGCCTGCTCCTCCACCGTGGATTCTGATTGAGCCACCAAGCTTTGTATTTTGAGGGGGCTTTTTTCCTTTATAAACAGCTTTTACAATAGCAATATACTGAGCTTTCGTAATAAGCCCGTTCTTTAATCCTCTGCGTGCATCCTCAATATCCGGATAAGAGAGACGCATACTTCTTGCTCCATACCGCTGCTTCGGCTGCGGATTTGGAAGCATCTCACAAATGTAAAAACGCCCCTCAGGTGTACACACGTCTCCCTGTTGTATCTTATCATCCTTCGGGTTAAACCCAAGAGCAATCGGGAATTCCTCAATAACCACAGTGTCTTTTAATAATAAAATCTTCCTCTCTTTTTTAAGCACCTTGATCCATACATTCGTAACAAGTGATGATGAGACATATCCTGTTTTCTTATTGGGAAGAATTACCTTTGTCCATCCGCCTGTTTTGTCAATCACTTTTACCCATCTTCCATAATTAAGATTACCTGCTATTGCAGAGGCGCCTGACGGCTGAGACCTGATATTAAGCCTGGGAACAAAGGTATATACACGCTCACCAGCGATATCAGTAAAAAAACAAAAAAGAAGGAGTAGCAATAAAACATGTTTGGGTCTCATATAATACTCCTTTTCATAGAAAATTCAGGGTTTTAGATTCTCTGTCTGACTTGTCTATGTTTCTTCGTAGATAAATCAGACATAGAGAATCTTATCCAGCTTTGCTGGATCAGCACAATATCGAGGAGTAATTTGTAGATAGAAACAGCAAGCTTCTATTTAATAATACGATTCCAAAATTGTGGACGTTACATTTTTCTGGAGCTTATTGAAAGGCAAAAAAATTAGCGAAATAAAATTTTCTCTCTTAATACAATATTTCCATACTCAAGATTAAGGAAATATATTGCTTGAGATAGCGACTTTGGCAGAAGAAGAGAAGAGTTTCCCCTGTTAAGGGATTGCTCGAAGATTTTTCTTCCATTAATTGCATAAAGGCTTATTTTCCCATTCTCCGGCAAATTGTAAATCCTGAGAATATTCTGCATTGATCCGGT
>JAUXBV010000310.1 GCA_030619215.1 Fibrobacterota bacterium
ACCGTCCTCTTTCGATACAGCGCTGTAGCCCCTTGATAAGACCGCTAAAGGGCTCAGTGCCTGCAGTTGTGCAGCGTGCTTTGATAACTGAGCTTTATAATTTTTCACAATATAGGCAATTGCGCGAACTGAACGTTCGTTAAGCATATCACACTGCTGTCTCGCTTCAGAAACTATATACAAAGCTTTTTTAAATGCCGGATGTCGGGCAATAGCCTTATATGTGTCGTTAGTGGATGTGAAATAGTATTGAATTAATGAAGAGAACCGTTTTGATATCTCTTCAAAATAACGCCTGTTTTCACGCTCATCAGCCACTGCAATTTCTGCTGCTGCGGAAGGCGTCGGCGCCCGTAAATCAGCGGCGAAATCCGACAGGGTAAAGTCGATTTCATGCCCCACCGCAGAGATTATCGGGATTTCAGACGCGAATACGGCGCGCACAACCCTTTCATCGTTGAACGCCCAGAGGTCTTCAACAGAGCCGCCGCCTCTTCCAAGGATAATACAGTCGCACCGGGCATACTCGTTCATTTCTTTCAGCGCCTTTACTATTTCCAAAGGGGCCTCGCTGCCCTGTACCGGAGTGCTGCGTAAAATGATGTCTGTTTGCGGGGCGCGCTTTGAAACGACTTTGATAATATCCCTGATTGCAGCACCGCTCTTTGCCGTAATAACACCGAGTGTCTTTACCGTTTCCGGCAGCGGCTTTTTATACTCAGTATCAAAGAGCCCCTCTTCCTTCAGTCTTTCCCTCAGCTTTTCAAATGCCGCAAACTGGGCGCCGATTCCAGTCGGCTGCATTTTATGGACGTCAAGTTGGTAATAGCCTCCCTTTCGGTATACGCGTATGGATGCAATAATTGTAACGGCCATCCCTTCTTCAGGCTCAAAAGGATGTTTTGCCGCAGTTGAGCGCCACATGACAGCAGGGATCTGGCTAAAATTATCCTTAAGGCGAAAGTAGAAATGCCCGCTTGATGCACATTTAAAATTGGATATTTCAGCCTCTGCCCAAACTAAAGTATTTTCGGATTCGATTGCAAAAGCAATACCTTCGTTGATCTGGCTGACCGTGTAAGGCCTTTCACATTCATGTGGCGGTAGCAGTGGATATATCTCTATCATGTTTTATAAGTGACCCGCTTGAATATACGTGAAATGGTATTAGCTTTGCCTGAGCTATCATCAATATCCAGGACAACGGCATTAAACATTGGCCCTTCGGTTGCAGGTTCAAAGCGTATATGCGACTGGTACAGGTATTTTTGAAGGATGGTTTCCAGCTTCATGCCTATTGCGGATTTTTCCGGGCCGGTCATTCCGACATCGGAGATGAAGGCCGTACCCTTGGGGAGGATTCGCTCGTCTGCTGTCTGAACATGGGTATGGGTTCCCAAAACAGCGCTGACCTTCCCGTCTAAATAATTTGCCAGGCATATTTTTTCACTGGTAGCCTCAGCATGAAAATCGACAATGATAATCGGGGTTTGCCTGGCTATATATTCTACCGCTGCCATGCCGGTTTTGAATGGGCAGAGCAGGTTTTCGTCCACAAAGGTGCGCCCCTGGAGGCTGATTATCCCTATCTTCCTGCCGTCGGAAAGCGGATAAATTGTTTTCCCAGTGCCTTTCGTCTCATTATGAAGGTTTAATGGGCGAAGCAGGTATTTAACAGGAGGAGAGGAGTTATAAATCTCCATGTCATACATGGAGTGGTTTCCCCCGGTAATGACCTGTACTCCATATTTATGCAGCTTTTTTACTATGTTTCTCGTTATACCCCTGCCGCCGGCTACATTTTCTCCATTTGCAATACAGACATCGATGTTGTTCTCTTTCGAAATATCTTCCAGGTTCTCTGCGAGAATCCTGCGCCCGGTACTGCCAAAAAGATCACCTATAAAAAGTATTCGCATAGTTTTTTACTTTGCGTATTCGGTGTAACGGATTTCCCGTATTGTCGTCACCTTAATCTGGCCGGGATATTCCATTTCACCCTGAATTTTCTGAGAAATCTGCATTGCCAGCTCTTCCGCTTCCGCATCTGAGATGTGATCCGGTTCAACCATAACCCTGATTTCGCGCCCTGCCTGAATTACATACGACTTGCCGACCCCTTTAAATGAATCAGCTATCTCTTCCAGTTTTGACAGCCGATTGACATAGTTGGTGAGTGTTTCCTTTCGTACACCCGGACGCGAGCTTGATATTGTATCGGCAGCCTGGACAATAACCGGATATATCGAAGTCGCAGTAACATCCTCATGGTGGGCGGCAACCGAGTTACAGATAATTTCGTTTTCTCCGTATTTACCCGCCAGCTCAGCTCCCAGCTCGGAATGGGTACCTTCAATTTCGCGGTCAATGGATTTACCGATATCATGGAGCAGGCCGGCCCTGACAGCCACCTTGGGATCGAAACCGAGTTCGGAAGCAATTATACCGGAGAGGATTGCCACCTCATTACTGTGCTGAAGTACGTTCTGGCCGTAGGAGGTACGGTATTTCAGCCGTCCGAGCATTTCCACCAGCTTTGGCTTTAAGCCGTGTACGTCAAGGTCATACAAGATCTCTTCGGCAGCCTCTTTCATCTTTTTCTTCAACTCCTCCTCGCTCTTGGCAATCAACTCTTCGATTCGCCCCGGATGAATTCTTCCGTCGGATATCAGTTTTTCAAGGGCTATTCTGGCCACTTCTCTGCGGATAGGATTAAAGCTGGAAAGAATAACCGCTTCGGGGGTATCATCAACAATCACATCAATACCGGTTGCCTCCTCAAATGCGCGGATATTCCTGCCTTCCCGCCCGATTATTCTCCCTTTCATTTCATCGTTAGGCAGGTGGACAACCGATACGGTCGATTCAACGGTTGTGTCCGCAGCGGATCGCTGAATTGCATGAAGGATGATTTCGCGCGCTTCTTTATCCGCCTCTTCAAGTGCATTGTCCTTTTTTTCTTTTATCAACTGGGCGCACTCATAGCGAACCTGATTCTCAAGGTTTTCAAGCAGGACCTTTTTTGCTTCCTCTTCCGTCATATGGGCGACCCTTTCCAGCTTGTCATTCTGCAATTTGACAAGGCGGGTGAGCTCCGTATCCTTTGAGCGTAGGGTCTTTTCCTTGCTGTTAAGGAAGCTTTCCCGTGCGGTAAATTCAGTTTCACGTTTGGTTATAATGTCGCCCCGGTTTTTCAGCTCAATACTCAGCTCTTTCAGCCTTTGCTGCTCGGCACGAATCATTTCCTTTTTTTCTGCAACCTCCCGTTCAAATTTGGTTTTCACTATAAACCATTCATCTTTTGCTTCCAAAATGGCGGTTTTCTTAGATAACTCCGCCTCTTTCCTTGCTTTGTCAAGAATTAACTCCGCCTCTTTTTTAGCATCCCCTTCTTTCTTTTCAGCATATTTCCGGTCAACAATGGAACGCCAGAAATAGCCGATTAACAGTGCGCTTCCCGTAATGGCTACGCCTATTAAACCTATTATCAATCCGCTGTTCATAAGTTCCTCCCAGGTACTATTTCAATTGTTAGCATGTTCATATATAAAAAATTATAAATTATTTCCACATTTGTATTAATACTGCTGTAAGCAAATTTAAAGACGCCCAGGATATTGGAATACCGGCTATTACTTTAGTCCTTTAGCCCTTCAGGGTTTCAACACCCCATCTTGACAATAACAACTGCCGGGCATGTGCTCGAAAGTAACTATAGTAGAATACTTAGAGGCGGGTGCTTCCGTGTGCGGAGGGGGAGGTTGTTTATAAGGATTTTACATTTATCTCGTTTTGCCGTTTAATACCGTTTCTATTTTTTGGTCAAGGCCGCTTACTTTTGCCTTTAGATCGCTCAGTTGTTTCTGAGCTTCTTTGCATTTTTCCTTATACTCTTCCAACTCTCCTGCAATATTTAACGCCGATAGAACCGCAATTTTTGCATCATCCCTGATGGAGCTGTTTTTCTTCAGTTCCATCATCTTTTCATTGACAAAATCTGCGATCCGTTTTGTAATTTCTATATCAACATCAGCTTTAATGGAATATTCATTGCCGCATATATTGACACGCACACTATCGCCAGTCGAACCCATTTATCCCCCGAGATGACATATATGTCAACTTTAAAGGTTATTCTACAGTTTCGAGCTTGGTTATAACTTCTTTAATCTTTTGAGCAACAGTATCCAGTTGAGCCCGGCTGTTCAATGAATCATCCTTTATACTTTCCGATTCATTTTTCAGGGTACTATTTTCCTGTTCCAATTGCTGGATTCTGCTGTTTATTTCTTTGTTTTCGTTCCTTGCTTTTTGAAGTGAATCAATTAATTTATCTACTTTATTTTCAAGTTCATTAATAAATTCAAGCGGCACTAAAATCTCCTTTTTATTTCAATTATGTTAAAGGTCTCCTTTAGATAAAAATAATAATCGTAATAAAATGCAATCTCTTATGGATTTATAGTTATTTCCTCCTATTAAGAAAATAACCCATTATTTGAACAATGACAATGATCTTTTTAGAATAGTTTAATAATATTATAAAATCAATGGTTCTGTCAAATGGTTTTTCCGATATATTAAATTTCTTCTAATTCAATACCATAAATAGTACGGATTTTTTTAGTTATTATTAATCTTTAAGTATTCGGGATATGAAAAATGTGTGAATTAGTAATTTGTATCTGCGATTTGTTTTGCCCTCCGCAGTTTTTAGCGTAGGAGGGGAATTTACCCCCTTGATTAATAATCTATGGTATTTAATTGTGATTTGGAATTTGGGATTTATTTGTCATTTGGTGCTTTTATATTGCTTTGTCCTCCGCTTGCTTCCGCACACGCTTCAGCGACGCGGAGTAGCTTTAGCGGAGCGGAGAAGCTGTTAGCGAAGGGGGAGAATTTTCTTATCTCCCTGGCTTTACACAAAATAAATTTCATGTTCCTTTTCAAAATGGCATTTAGTATAATCAAGTATCAATAATAATACGCATAATGTGAAAACTTATAAATTATTTAAAACAAAGGTTAAACTTATTTTACAGAAAACTTGAATTATTATTAATTATAGGTAAAAAGGTTCTACTTTTTTGTTTAATATTGATGTTTTGTTGGTATAACCTTGCAATAGTAGGACATACCGAGGAGATTTTTTAAAAGATGTGTGTGTTAAAAAC
>JAUXBV010000068.1 GCA_030619215.1 Fibrobacterota bacterium
ACTTGGAGGGAGTTTAATATGAAATTGGATGTCTCTATAAAAGGTAAATATAAGATTATCACCATTCATGATTCCTTAAAAGTAATATCGGATTTGAGTTCTCTGAAGATCGAGATAGAGAAACATTTAGAGCGAGGTGAGAAAAATATTGCGGTAAGTTTTTCCGATGCATCTTATTTATACAGCGGTGCAATCTCAGTTCTTGTTACCTGTTACAGGATGGTACGGGAAGAGGGTGGTGATCTCTGCATTATTGAACCCCAGGAAAGAGTTGCGGAACTTCTGGATCAGATGAATATCGACCGCTTGATTGACATTTATGAGTCGGAAGACCAGTTGCTGGTTGATAAACCGGATAATGACCAATAAGGATTGGACACTTAACATATTTAACAGAAACTAAGTATATGTTATAGGATGTTTGTTTTATTTATTCCCGGAGCAATATTCTTCAAAAAGGGAAAGGCCGAGACGGGCAGGGAGTGTGGTTATCTGCTTTCTTGCTTCTTCCTTTGTTTTAAGGGTTATCTGTATATACTCATTTTCTGAATTATCTCCCCTTATACGCCCTTCAAAAGAACGGTACTCAGGATCATCAAGTTCAATAATGCAGCCGTAGTAGTAAATGCCCTCATCGCTGGCGCCGGGAGAGGTATAAAAAGGGCCTTCTGAGAGCGGGAACAGTAAGTCTTCTGATATGTCAAGGCCAGTTTCTTCCTTCAGCTCCTTAATTGCGACCCCGGGAGGATTTTTTATCTCTCTATCCAGCATTCCTGCCGGGAATTCAAGGGTTAGAGCGCCTGATGCGATCCTCCGCTGCTGAACCATTAAGAGGCGCTCCTTCTTATTGCCTTTGTTTATTAAAAGTGGAACTATTATGCATGCATGTCCTCTGACAAAAATAATCGGTGGTATCTTATTTCCTTCCGGGGTTATGATATCCGCCTTAAGCAGTGCAAAGAGCAGTTCCCCTTTTGGGCGTACGTAAATGCTGAGCGGCTCAATTTTATTTATCGTGCATCCATTGTCAGTGATTGATTTTTTCCAGGCTAATATTTTAGGCTCTTGAAGGAAGTCGTCTGTCATTTTATTCCTTTTAGGTTTAGAAAAATAATCTACAGATAAATACTGAGGCTATTACTCCGGCAGCATCTGCACATAAGCCTGCAGGTAACGCATGGCGGGTTCTTTTTATTCCCACACTGCCGAAATATACTGCCAGCACATAGAATGTTGTTTCAGTCGAGCCCTGCATTGTTGACACGAGAAAAGAGAGAAAGCTGTTCGGATCATTATTAATAATCTCAGCCATAACGCCAAATGAACCGGATCCGGAAAGTGGCCTCAATAAGGCAACCTGTAATGCTTCTGCAGGCATGCCGATTAATGATGTAACCGGGTTTAAAAGAGTAATAAGAATGTCAAGGGCCCCGCTTGCACGAAACATCCCGATTGCAACAAAAATTGCAACCAGGAATGGGATTATGCGGATTGCAATGTTAAAACCGTCCTTTGCACCATCAGTGAGGGTTTCATAGATTTTAACACCTTTGAAATAACCGTATAGAAGAAGTGAGCACATGAGAATCGGCATTAGCCAGTGAGACATGGAAGTAAGAAAAACGTGACCGAATAGGGGAGGTATGCTTCCTTTTGATATACGAAGAATTATAGCGCCGATAAAAGCTGCGATAAGAATAAAAATAAAGACCCTGCTTATAATTCCCGGAGGAATCAGGTCGAATTCCTCTTTTTGTGTTGAGCTCGTATCTGAGTCGGATTCTTCATTGTTATTTTTTTTAACTGATGACGGAGAAATATAAAGCGTATCTTTCCGCGCAAAGAGTTTTGCAGCAATAATAGCTATAATTGTTGAGCACGTTGTTGCAAACATTGAAGTCAGAAGTATTGCTGACGGGTTTATTGCGCCTGCCCCGGCTCTGACCGTTATTACGCCTAACGGCAGTAGCGTTACACTGGAAGTGTTGATTGCTAAAAACAGGCACATGGAATTCGTTGCTGTTCCCTTTTCAGGGTTGAGCGTGTCAAGCTCCTTCATGGCCTTGATCCCCATCGGCGTTGCAGCATTGCCAAGCCCCAGGGCATTTGCAGCCATGTTCATGATTATTGCAGACATCGCAGGGTGGTTTTCCGGAACATCAGGGAATAGGCGGATCATTACAGGCCGGATTGCCCGTGCAATAATTTTCATAAGGCCGCCGGCCTCAACAACTTTCATTATACCGAGCCATAATGCCATAGGGCCTATTAATCCTATTGCAAGCATAACCGCACTCTTGGCAGAGTCAAACATGGCTTTTGTTATACTTTCCATGTTGCCTGTATAGGAGGCTGTTACCGTAGCAATAAGAATCATGGAAAACCAGATAATATTAATTGCTGATGGCTTTTTATTCATATTTATTACTTAATATTATTTAAACTGTTTCTAATTAAAATATAAAATCTTCCTCTTTCGGCAACTCAATATCTTTATTCGTCTGAAAAGTGTATTCCTTTGCAGCTTTTATGGAGACACAAATAGTACTGCCATCTCCTTTTAAGGTAACTTTTTTATCCGGCGTTCTGCCTTTAATAATATTCATTAAGCATATTGCTTTTTCAAGTCCGTCTCCGCGATTATAATTCCATATTTCGTCCGGCTGTGCCATTCGCGTGGTGTCATATATGGATATGTTTCCCATTTTGGCAAGTTTTTCGGCGGCTTGATCAATAGTAAGTTCCACGGCGCCCTTTACGGATACCGGATTCCTTTCCAGTGAAGCTTTCAGGAAGGGTTTCCACGGGGCACGTTTCATATCCCGAAATGCCATAAAGGCAAGATCTGCAATGGGGTGCCGGCTGCGAATAGAATCCAGGTAACCGATAATTTCTTCCCGTGATTTAAAAGTGTCTAATTTAATTGGCTCCTGTGATTCCCATTGTTTGTCAGCCGGCGGCAGCTTTGGTTCGGTTTTGCAATAGTTAATCAGATCGGTTATCAAATCTTCAACATTATAACAGCCGTGTTTCAGGGACGACTTTAGCTTTTCTATGGTGCTGTCACTATCGATAGGCAGGTTGTTATCCTTAAAAAATGATTCAAGTTCATTAAGGATAATTCTGTTAGGAATGGGGGAGGTATAGTATTCATCCTCGTCAATTTCATGAAGCAAATTTACTTGAGTGTTATCGCCAATTCGGGCTTTGCTGCTGTGTTCATAGTGAAATATTTTTTCAATTTCGATATAACGTGGTTTGCCACAGCAGCTGTGGACAATCTGAAAATATTTTTGCAGGCCGCTGTTCTGTCTGAGAAAGCTCGCAAGGGTGTCAAAGTTAATATTAGTTACACTCAGATATTTTCGCAGGTTGTTGGAAAAATCATTGTATACTTCAGGGCGCATCGTGGCATTGTTATAGAGAGTATGAATATAGCCGTAATTATTAGCAACCATAATAACCTGCTCGTTTTCAAGGGCACGGCGGGATTTTGCTGATAGTTCAGTACCGTTGAACCACATATTTTTTGTTACAATCCGGCGGTTGTTTGTCAAAATGCCCTCTTTAATGTCAATGTAATTCTGTGAATGCAAAGGCGTGGCCATGAGGTGGATTTTTTCAAGGGAGATGTCGGCAAGCACAAATACGGCAGCTGCATAAAGAGTTGATAACGATACACATTCGCCCGCACCGGTTGGATAGCCCTTTTTGTATTTGAATGCTTCCATAGCTTCCACTGTCTCGGTTTTCCAGAATGGAATGACATTCGAGGTATACTTATCAAGTCCGAAATGCCTCCGGATATCCAGGTCAAAGTAGTATTTATCCCCTTCATACCCGAAAAGGGCATTACTTTGGGCAAGCGTGGACTCGTCAATATAATCGGAAAAGCGGGCAAGCTCTTTTTCTTTTGTGGTAAGTCCCCAGGTGTCAAGGTCAAGATTAAAATCGAAACGGTCCATAATAAACTGTTTTGTCCGCACTACCCGCCGGTATTCGCTCATCTTTTTCATATCGCCAAACCAGGGATCTTTACGCCATTTCCAGAGCAATGGCGACATGATATTTGCAAGAACAAGCGAGTATAAGAGCTCCGGGAATATGAAGATCTCCATATCGGAGAGGGTAATTGCTGAAGAATATTTTTCTACGCACTGAGGATCATCGGCATTGTACATAATTAAGGGTACTCTTTAAAAATTTTAACCTATACACATACTGCAAGAATAATCTATTTAACAGTTCTATAAAATATAACAAAAAGCCGGATTTCCAACAAGTTGGACTTCGCCGGCCAAAAGCATACCGGCGTGTGCGCCAAAGGTGTGAATGACGGCAAACAGGTACTTTCGGACGGACACTAATTAGTGTCTGTCCGAAAACCAGGTAAAACTGTCATTTCGACCGTAGGGAGAAATCTTTTTTTTCTAAGAATCAACAACTTACAGATTTCTCCCTTCGGTCGAAATGACAAAAACACGCGTTTCCGGCCAAGCACTAATTAAGGAAAAATCTATTTATTTAACTAATATAGTCTTGCTTTTTTTTTAGCGTTGACTATTTTTTCTCGGTGCTATAAGTGATCTGTTTATTATATAGATCACAAATTCAGAGCTCAATGCATTTTAAATTTTCATAATATAAATTTCCAAAATATTTTTAGAATACCTATGAAAACACTTGGAATATGTTTTGGTGCAACTTCAATTCAGTATGTTATCCTTCAGGCTGACGTAGAGGTAAAGTCTGTTGTTCGTGCCGGGCGTATTGAGCATGAAGGAAATCCACAAAGGGCATTTATTGATTTTATAGGAAATATTGACCCCTATGAAATAGACAGGATTGCAGTTACCGGCAGGAATTTCAGAGACAACGTTACCCTTACTTCCCTGCCTGAAGCCGAAGCGGTTGAGACCGCTTTGGGAGAGGAGTTTGGCGAAGGCCCTTATCCCGATGTTGTTTTAAGCAGCGGCGGTGAAACCCAGCTTGTTTATAAAATCAGCCCGTCAGGCAGGATTATATCTGTTCATTCCGGAAATAAGTGCGCGTCGGGTACCGGTGAATTTTTCCTGCAGCAGATACGGCGCATGGGTTTGAATGTCAATGATGCGGTAAAGCTTGCTTCAGAAGGAACGCCGTATAAGATCGCAGGTCGGTGCAGCGTTTTTTGCAAGAGTGACTGTACCCATGCATTGAACAAGGGAGAGCCGGTTAAAAATATCGCTGCCGGCCTCTGCAGAATGATGGCGGATAAAATAGATGAGTTGATAAAGGACATGCCGTGTGATACTATGGTCGTTATTGGAGGAGGAGTATTTAATACGGCCGTGATTGATATTTTAAAGAAATCTCACGCACATGTCATTGTTCCGGATCATGCTGCGACCTTTGAGGCATACGGAGCAGCTTTATGGGCTCTTAATCACCAGTGTGCTGAATTACCGCCCGACGTAGCCGATGCTGTTATAAACACGGATTCAATGATAACTTTCCACCCGCCCTTATCAGAGTCAACCCGGCTGGTTGAGTATAAAAAATCTGAAAGAGGAAGTTTAAAACCCGGCGATACCTGTATTCTGGGACTTGACGTCGGCTCAACAACAACAAAGGCTGTACTTTTAAGAAAATCGGATAAAAAGATAGTTGCAGACGTCTACCTGAGAACAAATGGGAATCCGGTTGAGGCTTCAAAGAAGTGTTATGCGTCAATTCTAAACCGGACAGGCGATATTGACATATCTATTATCGGATTGGGAGTAACCGGATCCGGCAGGCAGATTGCAGGGCTTCATGCCCTGACAGACAATGTCATTAACGAGATAATTGCCCATGCTACCGCTTCCGCATACTATGATAAAGATGTTGATACGATATTCGAGATAGGCGGCCAGGACGCGAAATATACCTATTTGACAAATGGTGTTCCGTCGGATTACGCCATGAATGAGGCGTGCAGTGCCGGAACCGGCTCATTTCTTGAGGAATCCGCTTTTGAGACCCTTGGCGTCCTGACCGAAGATATTGGTAATCATGCACTACAAGCCCCAAAACCCCCTGATTTTACCGATCAATGCGCGGCATTTATCTCAAGTGATATTAAAAGAGCCGTGCAGTATGGAATCTCAAGGGAGAATATCCTTGCGGGACTGGTCTATTCGATCTGTTTAAATTACATAAACCGGGTTAAAGGTCACCGCACGGTTGGAAAACGGATCTTTATGCAGGGAGGTGTCTGTTATAACAGGGCAGTTCCTGTTGCAATGGCTTCTATTTTAAAGACTCCTATTGTTGTCCCTCCGGATCCGGGCCTGATGGGTGCATTCGGAGTAGCCCTGGAGGTGTTGAGAAGAATAGAGGTGGGTACGGCTCCTGAGAAAAAATTCAGCCTTAAAGAGCTTGCCTTCCGCAGTGCAGAAAAAACAGGGGTATTTACCTGCGGAGGCGGCAGGGAGAAGTGTGACAGGAAGTGTAAAATCAGCAGAATGCGAATAAACAATAAAACGTATGCTTTCGGAGGGATTTGTGACCGGTACTATAACCTGCGTATCGAAAAGAAAGTGGAGAATATTAAAGAGCTGGATTTAGTTGCTTTCCGGCAGAAGCTTTTGTTTGACGTATACGGTCCGGACAATCCGTTGACTGAGGATAATATCAATAATAAACAAAAAACCGTCGGTTTAAACAGGTCTTTGTTGCTCTATTCTTTGTATCCGCTTTTTTCAAACTTTTTCAGCCGTATGGGGTTTAGGGTCGTTTTACCGGAAAATATTGATCAGGCCGGAATTTCAAGGGCTGAGGCAGCTTTTTGCCTGCCGGTTGAGGTCGGTCACGGTAGTTTTTATCACTTATTGAAACAGCAGTGCGATTATATTTTCATGCCGCAGGTAATGCAGATTCCGGTACCGAATGTACCGACCTACAGCAGATTGTGCCCGTTTGTTCAGGGGGAGCCTTATTATCTTAGAACTACATTTAGAAAAGAGATTGAAGATTCCGGCACAGCTATTCTAAGCCCTGTTCTGAAAATGCAGGAGAGTTATGAAAAAGCTGTCGGCGCATTTGTGGAGACGGCGGCACAAATGGGTGTTTCAGAGAAAGATGCACGGGATGCTTACCTGTATGCCTGCGAAAAGCAGGTTGCATTTGAGAAGGAGCTACAGCGTTATGGCAAGAAAGCCCTCTATTCTATTGAAAAAGATAGGGACAGGTTTGCAGTGGTTCTTTTTGGAAGGCCGTACAATGCTTTTGTCAATGAGATAAATATGGGCATTCCACATAAAGTAGCCTCCCGCGGTTACACGGTTATTCCTTTTGATATGCTGCCCGCCGATAAGCATAAAGTTGATACTAAGATGTTCTGGGCAATGGGGCAGAAGATAATGAAAGCTGCAAAGTATGTTAAGGAACATGATAATCTTTTCGCCTTTTATATAACAAATTTTTCATGCGGCCCGGACTCTTTTCTGCTCGGCTATTTCCGTGATGCAATGAAGTCGAAACCTTCCCTAACTCTTGAGCTTGACCAGCATACTGCTGATGCCGGAATAGATACGCGGATTGAAGCTGCCGTTGATATTATCACACGGTATAGAAAAATAAGAGACCAAATAGTAAAAGAACCGTTTGATTTTACACCGGCAAAAGTAGATTACCCATTTGTATACTCATCTTCAGGGGAAAAATTCCACATATCCGATTCAGTGGTTGAGGTTCTGATTCCTTCCTTCGGAAAGTATACATCGGAAGCTGTTGCTGCGATTTTAAGAAGGAAAGGCATCAATGCACGGGCGCTTCCGGTATTGGATAAAGAGGGTTTTTTGATTGGCAAGAAGAACACCTCGTGTAAAGAGTGCCTGCCGTATATAATTAATACGGGATCTTTACTAAAGCATGTAGAGGAAAGGGGCAATTCGGGAAAAATATCCATCTTACTGATGGCTACAGGAGGAGGGCCCTGCCGTCTGGGGCAATACTGCAGGGCATTAGAGAGTTTAATTTACAAAAAGCGGATTCATAACACGGTTGTTCTTACTATTACCGACGAAAACGGTTATAACGGCTTGGGTATTGATCTCCTTTTACAGGCATGGCAGGGTATTGTACTGGCTGATGTCCTTTGCGATATAAAGAGTTTACTCAATGTGGCAGCAAAGGAGCCTGACTATGCTTTAAATGTCTTTGAAGCTTCATGGAAGAAGTGTATTGCCTATTTTGAAGGTAAACTTTCGATCAGGTTTACGTCGCTTCTGAGACTTGTAAGCATGCATCTTTCAGGCATACCGCTCAAAGCTGATCCGCGCGATGTACCTGTGATATCGCTTGTCGGAGAAATATTTGTACGGCGTGATGAATTCTCACGTAAAAATATAGTGGACTATTTCGAGAAACGTGGATTTATGGTTCGCACTGCACCGCTTGCCGAATATATATGCTACAGTAATTATGTGGTGAACAACGGCCTTGGCGAGAAAAAGTTTAATTTTCAAGATAAGGTTAAAATGAGGTTGGTAGCCAGTGTTCAGGAGTGGTGGGAAAGGCGTATTAAATCCATATTGTCATCTTCAGGCTTATATAGATTCGAGATGATCGATGTTGACAAAACAATCGGGGGAATTAAGCATTTGCTCGATGAGAATTTCAGAGGGGAGTGTATCCTAACCGTTGGGCTGGGCATGCGTGAGATATTGGAAGACTCCTGCGGCGTCGTGGCAATTGGCCCGTTTGGTTGCATGTATTCAAGGATGGCTGAGGCCATGATGAAGAAAGAGATGGATGTCGCGGGAAAAAGAAGAATGCCCGGCTGGGAGAGGAGGGCTTCTGATTACGGTGATATAGGAACATTGCCTTTTCTGTCAATCGAAACTGATGGGAATCCGTTTCCGCAACTGATAGAAGCAAATTTGGAATCGTTTGTGATGCAGGCGCGCCGTGTTCACGAAAAAATTATACTCTTTAACGGAAGGAAATATTTTCCAACGCAGGAAACAGTAACGGATATGGTATTAAAAAAATAAAGCTGTATACAAGGTAAAAATCAACTTATTGAATTGAGTGAATTGGCGATTTTAAAGATTCTGTTCAAGCCGGTCATGGAAAAGAGTCGCTGAATATACGTATTTGGGTCGGTATTTGAATTAAGGATTGTAAATTTACCCCCGGTTTTCTCTATCTGTGTATGGTGGTGAACAAGGGTACCCAGGCCAAAACTGTCAATAAAATTAACTTCCGAAATGTCAATAATGGATTTTTCGGGATTCTTTTTACAGAAGCTCTCCAGTTTTTTCTGAAATTTTTCCGAATCGACACTTATCAATCTTCCACTGACTGCGAGTATTGGTATTCCATTGTGCTTTTTTGTCTTTATTGTAATTGCCATTTTATTCTCCTTATTACAGTGTGTTAAGCAGAAGGATATGGTAATAGCCTTTCTGCTTCTACATAATGTTATACCCTAAAGGGCACCTTGTGCTTTAGTATAACAATACTTTAATAGTAAGTTAAATGATATAATCAATATAAAGAAAAATCAATATTATTAATAAATATGGTGAATTTGTGAAATGTCAGATTATACCTGTTTTAATCGTTCTTGTCAAGAACATTTATGAATGCCGTTGATTCGTCGTAAAAGTACATACCGGTTAGGGGATAGTCATCCCTTATTGACAGCAACACCTTATAAATAGCTTCCTTATCACCACTATCCAAAAGCGCTGCAAGAATGCTGATTTTATCTATCTTTTCTTTTAAACCGGTTTTGAGTTTATAAGAGTTTTTATGGGGAGATAAATTGATGTATTGCTTCATACAATTCTTAATTTCGATAAATACATCGAAATCCAAAGAGTCGTCAAAACAAATATCGAGCCAGCATTGAATATTAAAACCCTTAATAAAGTAAGGGGCTTCCCATGAACGGTACAGGTTCTTTTCAAGTGTATAGATCCTGTCAAGCCACGATTTAATAAA
>JAUXBV010000363.1 GCA_030619215.1 Fibrobacterota bacterium
CCCTAACCCAGATAAACTGGATAAGTACCCAGCTAAGCTGGACTAAAGCCTTCACGAAATTATTTTCTACCAGACAAGCTGGCACCATGTGTTAAAAAAAACACGGAAATAATTTCTAAGGTACTAAAATAGTATAACGTTATTGAATATTAAAATATAGGAAATAGTTCCATGTACCACAAATTGAACTTGTAGTAATAAAAAGGCGAAAATAAATTTTCGCCTTTTTATTACTAAATATAGTAAATGAGTTACCTGTCTATTCTATCTTATTAAGGTTTATGAGGTTTCTGATAACAAGCAATGCATCCGGTCCTGTGACGGATTTTTCCGGGCCGAACATTCCTTTCATGCTGGCATCCATCACATTTTTGTCAACGGAATTACAGATAGCATTATAGTACGGATGTGAAGGATTAACATCAGGGAAGCGGCTTTGAACGGCGCCGACATATTTTGTTGCAATGGATTCATCGCCTAAAATGGCAATAATAACGTCTTCTACCATCATCGCATACTCGCCGCGGTTGACAAGGTCGTCCGGGTGAAATGTATGATCCGGATACGGCTCTAAACCGCGAATGCTAAGATCAACAATATCCATAATGAAATTCTTTGCCCAGTGGCCTTCGAGGTCGGTGACTTCCGCAACGGTCCTCACTGTTTCGTCAACCGTCATTTCCCGGGGATCATCAGGAGCCTTAAATTCCGTATTTTCTTTCACCGGCCGTTTCTTTTGGACGAGTTTATCAATTTGCAGCTCTGAGACAAACAAGGCTGCAATATCCGCACGGGAGATTTTCTCAACCAGGGCAATCTTCTTGCCGACATCGGTGCCGGGAGCTGCACGCTCGATTTTCTGGACAAGCTCCCACTGTTCATTTGCAGCCTGGGTGAATCCCTTGCCGATTTCAAGCACTTTTTTAAAATCATCGGCTGCTTTTGAAAATTGATATGCTTTCTTAAAGCAGTAGCCTCTCCGGTAATAAGCTTCAGAATTGGTTTTATCGAGCCAGATTGCCTTACTGTATTCCTTTTCTACTTTATCAATCCACTCTTCCGGAGGCTCTTTACCTTCATACTTCATGGTAAGCACCATAGCCTTAGCGATAAATACCGTAGGAATTTTATCATTGAGGTCTTTTGCCTTATTAGCGAGTTTCAGCGCTTCCTTAAAGCCATCCTCTTCCTCATCTGTCGTTGTAGCGTTTTGAGCTGCTTTAGCGGTGGTTAGTGCAAGCCCAGCGACGGCAGGAGCAAACTTGGGGTCAAGTGACTGGGCAAGTTTGAATTCTTCCTCTGCTTTTTCGAATTGATCGAGGTCCCAGTATTTCATGCCCTGCTTGTAGTGTGCTTCCGGTGTGTCCATGTGGCCACCCGGCTTACGCGTCTTGGCACAGCCGGCAATAAGTGCGATGGCAAGTGCCAGAATAGCAAATCCTTTAATACCTGTTATGAGTGTTTTCATTTTTAATAATCCCTCCTGTAAATTTTATGGAAGATGTTTTAGTCAACAACAAAGACAACACGGCATTCCGAGAGAAATTTCAGATTCTTGGAAGCGCTTCTGATATCAGCGGCATCATCTTTTGAAATAACGATATCGGTGCTGTTATCACCGGAAGATTTAACAGCTTTAACTTTCCCGGGTTTATCGCCGACTCTACCGAGTTTTGCGGCCCCTTCAACCGTCTTTGCATAGCCGACGACGCCATATTTAACTGCCCATTCCTTTGTAACGTATGTGCTGCCGTATATCTCTTTTCCATCCTCATCAAGGACTTTCGGGCTTAAGGCCGGTTTGACCTTGAGGCCGCGGCAGTCAATAATAAGGCCTGAGAAAATCACTTCCTTTTTGGCCTTTTTACCCTGAAACTTTGTAACTAAAGGTGTGTCGCCGACAGTATTGCCTAACAGAAGGTCATTAATACCGCCGATACCGTCAAGAGGTATCTCCATGGTAACTTCAACGCTGCCGTCACTCATGTATCTCTCCCTGCCTTTTTGCTCAAAACCTTTTATATAACCACTGATCTGCGAGGTGATGACATCGCTTGTTGTCATAAAGTTCTGAACGGTAGTTGAAGAGTTAAGATAGATACCCTTCACCGTTTCCAGTGCATTTCTTAATGCAACCATTTGAGCGGCCCTGATTGCACCGGGTCGTCTGGCAGCCTCGGGCAGGTCAAGGTTTGGCGCGCCAATACCACGAGCGACAATAACCCGTGATTCCCAGTTAACGCTGCCTTCACCATCTTCTCCGGTTACAACAGGCTGGATCTGTGCCACTGCGCAAAGAGCAATGACAAAACAGGATAAAAAAGTTTTTGAAAGGTATGGCATAGAGCCTCCTTATTTTAAATGAGAATGTTGCGTTAATTTACTAAAACATATTTTTTATTACGATCACTTTTAAACAATATTATTCTATTATGTATCGTTGTAAAATAATGTTCAAGAAAAAAATATAATGTTTCCACACTTTTGTCTGTGATATTCATCACATTTAATAATTTTTATTCTTTCTTGCGAATAATGCCTACAAGATAACCTACATATTTAAATGCCTCAAGTCTATAAAAAACATCAATTTCCTTATGAAATGCAAACTTGATTTTCTTATCAGCAAAAAATCCCCTCTCATCTTCAAGCCGGCGAGCCATATGGGCATAGTAATTATCCCATCCGCTTGGCGGAACCAGGCTCATATAATGTATAGAGTATCCGGCCTCGTCAACAATCTTGCGATAGGTATCTTCTGTTTCATAATGGTAGGTACTGTTCTCAAAGATATCGAAAACTTCAGGGGGAGTTTTTTCCGAGAGTACGATCAGGTCTGAAAAAGAGACCCAGCCGTGCGGCACGAGCCAGGTACTCATCAATTGCAGGCCGCGGCTGCGGCCGATGTAACTCAATATTCCGCCCTCTGCAAGGATGAGATCAAATGGCTCTTCAGAAAAGTCGGTAGAGAGTATGTCTTCCTTCCTGAATTCTACAAGGTGGCTGACTTTACGCTCAACGACCAGGTCCTGTGCAAACTCAAGATTTTCTCTATTTATGTCAACAGCAACTGCTTTACATCTGAATTCATTAACCATATTGCAGATACCCTCACCATACCCGCAACCGGCATCCAGCACCCGGCTCGCCGGGTGAATGCCTGCAAATCTACCTGCGGTAAGGGTAAACTCCTTGCCTGCAGGAGAAGTGTAGTTTGATTTGATATCGGTCACCATAAGGGATTTGTTGGAGTCCTGGAGTGATGGAGTAATGGAAAAAGATATTATTTTTCTCAACACTCCAATACTCCAGTATTTTAATCCTTTAGGACTCCATCACTCCATTCTTTAACGTACTTTCAGAAAGAGTATTGTGCCAATTATAAACAGGAGAACGGAAATTATATGAAAACGCCATGTTATTTTGGATTTAATATTCATTTCATTTCCATAATTTCCTTTTTGGCGCATTTTCATCTGAAAATGATGGTGAATCGGCGCACAGAGGAAAATACGTTTTTTTGTAAGCTTGTAGTATCCAATTTGAAGAAAGGTTGAAGCAAACTCAAGTAAAAAGATAAAACCCAGTATTGGCAGATAAAAACCGGCTTTAATAAAGATGAAACAGACGCCTATTAATCCTCCCAGCCCGATGGAGCCCGAGTCCCCCATGATTATTGACGAAGGAGGAGAATTGAACCATAAAAAAGCCAGCATTGTTCCTATGACGGCCCCGGTTATGGGAAGTATCTCTTCGACACCGGGAATATGGGGGATGAGAAGATAGTTACTCCATACGCTGTTGCTGGAGATATATGATATTACTCCGACAAAGAGTGAACAGGTTATTAAAGGAACCGTTGCAAGGGTATCAAATCCGTCTGTAAAGTTTACGCCGTTTGCCATAACTGCAATAGCCAGTGTCATGAAGGGAATGAATAGGATAACCGGCATATAGGGAAACTTTTTTGCGATACTGAGAAAGGGAACCGTGATGTGTCCGTTAATATTTGGAATAAACTTGTACGCTGCAATAGCGACAGCAAAAGAGATGACAATATATAAGGTCAGCCTTAAGGTCGCGGATATGCCGTCCGCTTTATACTGATAATCCTCTTTTGAAATGAGCCCCTTTGCCAGCCGTCTCTTGTTAATAATCTTTGCGATATCATCAATTGCACCGATGATACTAAAGAAAACATAGATGATGAGTGCGGAGATCACGTATGAATTAAAACGAGCGGTGATAAGGCTGGTAAGGATTATTATTAATAAAAAAAGAATGCCTGCCGGCATTACCGGCTGGTTGATATTTTTGGCCTCTTCAAATTCGGAGCTGAAATGCAATCGCCGTAACATATTAATGTATGGTTTGAAAAAAAATATTGCCAGACAGAAAGATAGCACCGAAGCCACGCTGGTGCTGAAAAGGCGGCTGTAAAGAAGGTATTTGCCGGTAGCTTGATATAAAAATTCAATAAGCATTCTGATATTTTTTTTATCAAATATTTATAGTTATATTCTTAAGAGTATAACGATAAAATATTATTGTCAG
>JAUXBV010000074.1 GCA_030619215.1 Fibrobacterota bacterium
TTAAATTACTTGCAAACAGCTCTTAACAATCCTCAAGCGACCTTTCGGGACGGCCAATGGGAAAGTATTGAACGACTTCTGGCTCGCAGAAGGATGCTTGTCGTCCAACGTACCGGCTGGGGAAAAAGTATGGTTTATTTCTTGGCGACTAAGCTCATTTGTGAGTCAGGTTCTGGACCAACCTTATTAATTTCCCCGCTGTTGTCATTGATGCGCAATCAACTAGAAGCCGCCAGTCGAATTGGCATTACAGCCAG
This sequence comes from Fibrobacterota bacterium, assembly GCA_030619215.1. Lineage (GTDB taxonomy): Bacteria > Fibrobacterota > Chitinivibrionia > Chitinivibrionales > JANQEN01 > JAUXBV01. Next base: position 258 of record JAUXBV010000074.1, read on the forward strand.
AACAATAAACAGCACCAATAATGATGAATGGAATCAAATTCAGGAAGAGCTGGCAGCTGATAGCGTAGATGTATTGCTGATTTCCCCTGAACGCCTTGCAAATGACTCTTTTCGTCAGGATGTCCTCTCTGTTATTGCAGAAAGAATCGGGCTTTTTGTGATTGATGAGGCTCACTGTATCTCGGACTGGGGACATGATTTCAGGCCAGATTACAGACGCATCGTTCGAGTGCTTCAGGCTATTCCTTCCAATGTTCCGGTTCTTGCCACAACAGCAACAGCCAATAATAGGGTTGTAAATGACGTTTCGCTGCAATTGGGTAATGACATTGAATTGGTCAGAGGTTCTCTGGTCAGAAAAAGTCTTAAACTTCAAAATATAAATATGCCGAGCCCGGCAGCGAGAATGGCATGGCTGGCACGGACTATTCCTAACCTTCCGGGTAGTGGAATAATATACACTCTGACTCAGCGCGATTCGGAACGACTCACCGAATGGCTACAGGTCAACGAAATTGATGCAAAAGCCTATCACGCCGGAATTCCAAACCGTGAGGACGGCACTTCAGTTAAAGAGGATTTGGAACAACAGCTACTGAATAATGAAATAAAAGTTCTAGTTGCTACTGTTGCTTTGGGAATGGGATTTGACAAGCCTGATTTGGGATTTGTAATTCATTTTCAAAGACCTGCTTCGGTTGTTCATTACTATCAACAGGTCGGTCGTGCCGGTCGTGCTGTTGAAGAAGCATATGGAATTCTGCTTTGTGGTGAAGAGGATGATCATATTGCAGACTTCTTTATCCGTAGTTCCTTTCCCCCCCAACAGCATATCACTTCCATTCTTGAAGCACTTGACAACGAGAATGATGGCCTGTCAGTACCATCAATGCAACGTATTTTAAATATCAGAAAGTCGCAAATTGACAAAACGATCAAATATCTGACCCTTGAATCTCCCTCTCCAATTGTAAAAGTCGATTCTAAATGGCATGTGACAGCCACGGCAGCTAACTATGAAATCAATCAAGAGTATGTGAATGAAATCACTCATATTCGGAGACAAGAACAGAGACAGATGCAGGAATACATGGAATACCAAGGTTGCTTGATGGCATTCCTTCAAAATGCGCTAGATGATCCAAGTTCACAGAACTGCGGTAAATGTCGAAATTGTAATCCTGAACAACTGCTCTTTGAGCAATATGACAAAGAATTAGCAAACCAAGCAGCACTCTTTCTTCGTAGAAGCTATCAATCAATCGAACCTCGTAAGCAATGGCCTGTAAAAAACATGTTCGAATATCATCAATTTGAAAAAAGGAATATCCCTACAGAATTGCAAGCTTCTGAAGGTCGTGCCCTGTGTTTATGGCGTGATGCAGGTTGGGGACAATTGGTCGCCGCAGGGAAGTATGAAACAAACCATTTTGCAGATGAGCTTGTGACCGCATGTGTTGAAATGATTACGGACTGGAATCCAACTCAAGCGCCTGCATGGGTAACCAGTATCCCATCACTCAATCATCCTGAATTGGTTCCAGATTTTGCACAACGGCTGGCGGTAGCACTTGGTCTGCCATTCGTACCCTGTATTGAAAAAATTAGGCAAAACAGTCAGCAGAAAACTATGGAAAATAGCTTTCAGCAGGCACACAATTTGGACGGTGTTTTTAAAATCAACTCTGAACATGTGGCGTATAGTCCATGCCTTTTAATTGACGACATGGTCGACTCACGATGGACTTTCACTGTAACATCAGCCTTGTTACGCCAAGCGGGTTGCATGGCAGTTTATCCTCTTGCGTTAGCACTTAATTCACCAAGAATGGATTGATAAATGAATAATTATTTAACAGATGACACGAAAGCAATAATATTGCTCTGCGGAATACTCGGGAAAAATAGCTCCGTGAATCCACTCACACAAGCGAATTACAACGCGTTAGTTCGCTGGTTGATCAGTGAGAAAATGCGACCGAAAGATCTGCTTAAATATGAAAATGTAGGTTCCGCAGCAATTGGCTCTGGACTTGATCAGGAACGATTGAAGGCCCTGCTCGGAAGAGGCGTTCAACTGGGATTTGCGGTGGAGGAATGGCAAAGAAATGGAATTTGGATAATGAGCCGAAGTGAACAAGATTATCCAGTACGCTATAAAAAGCACTTGAAGGACAAAGCACCTCCGCTTCTTTTCGGTGTGGGTGATAAATCTCTTTTAAAAGGTGGTGGAGTTGCCATTGTCGGCTCACGGAATGTGGATGTTGAAGGAGAAGCTTTTACCCGTGAAATTGCAGAGCTATGCGCTTACAACAGAATGCCGGTTATTTCAGGGGGAGCTCGTGGTGTTGATCAGATTGCTATGACAGCAGCGCTTGATATGTGTGGTATTACAATAGGTGTTATTGCTGAGAATCTCCTAAAAAAAAGCCTTGAGCGCAATGCTCGTAAAGCAATATCCGAGGGGCGACTTCTTTTAATATCCCCTTACCACCCTAATGCCTGCTTTTCAGTCGGAACAGCAATGGGCCGCAATAAACTGATTTATGCCATGGCTAATTATGGCTTGGTTGTCAGTGCTGCCCATAAAAAAGGCGGTACTTGGGCCGGAGCGACGGAGGAACTGAAACGGGAAAATTCTTTAACAGTTTTTGTGCGATCAAGTGCAAACGCTCCCCTCGGTAACAAAAAATTGTTAGATTTAGGAGCTCTTAACTGGCCGGAGATCAAAATTAGGGAAAAGCTTGGTCAACAGCTTGCTGACTTTGCCAAGAGTATGAAAAGAAAAAAACAAAAAGATTTAAGCCTCTTTGATTTTCAGGAACAATATCTCTCCAAAGCCGATAAATCAAAGAAATATGAAAAAACAGAAATCCTTACTGTTAAGCCAGTGAAAGAAGATAGTCCCACAATAGAGCTTGTACATACCATTTACGAAGCCGTGTTACCTGTTATTATTAATCATCTTGGATCACCAACCACAGTCGCTGAATTATCGAAAACTTTGAATGTGTCGAAAACACAGCTCAACAGCTGGATCAAAAAAGCTGTTAATGAAGGAAAAATTCGAAAGCTATCGCGTCCGGTAAGATATGAAAAGATAAAAGTAGACAAATTCAATAACTTGGACGGTGTATCTGGATAAATCATAACAATCACTTATGCACGGACAAAAAGAAGGAAGCGTAATGAGGTCAAAATAGGAAAGTTTGTAAAATACAAAAGGAAATGAACTGCGCCCTAAAAACAAAACAGCTTAAGAGCATCGCACAACAGCGAAAGTTTTCAAAAAATGCTTTTTCGTAAAGGTTTGTAGGCAATTTCAAAAAACAATTTTGCAAACGTTGTTTTCAATTAAACAGGCTTAGATTAACATTTAGTAAAACCGGCTCTTTTTAAGATTTTGTATTTAAATGTTTATGATAAGATTTATTTTTAGATTATAAATTTTTTGTGCTTTATTTTAACCGCCTTCCATGGCGGATTCATAAAAACAGAGTCGATTGTAGTGTTGTTTTTTTGAAAGTAATAAAAAGGCAATTATTTATTTTTATATAAAACAAAATCCCCTGAACCTTCTTAACAACATCACATATACGGGAAGAAGAAAGAACATTGGGAAAAAAAGGAAATTCAAATTATCGGGAGTATAAACTTTTGTCAAAAGACCTGAAATTAATAACAGAAATAATTTTAAAACATTATCCGGCTACACAGGCGATTTATCTTTTTGGCTCCTATGGTACGGATTGCGAATGGCCGAACAGTGATGTGGATGTCGGGCTGCTGTTTCTTCCGTCCAGTTCAAAAAAAATTAAACATCTTGCCATTTCTGATTGTCGCTTTGAGCTCGAAAAAGAATTTAACAAAAAATTCGATCTGTTGAACATTAGGCAGATATCAACCGTTTTCCAGAAAGAAATAATCATTGCAGATCGGCGTATTTATTGCGCTGACCAATGTGTGGCAGATGAATTTGAAATGCTGATGCTTTCGTATTACCAGAAATTGAATGAAGAAAGAAAAGATATATTAAATGCTTTTTATAAAACAGGGAGGGCGTATTCCGTATGAACGATATAGTTATAAACAAAATTCAGAGTATCCATCGCTGCGTTGAGCGCGCACGTGAGGAATATCAGAGAGCCGGAAACAGCTTTTCAGAAGATTATTCCCGTCAGGATGCGGCGGTTTTAAATGTTTTGAGAGCCTGCGAGCAGGCGATTGATCTGGCAAACCATATTATCAGATTATATAAAATGGGTATTCCTTCAAGCAGTGCGGAAAGTTTCATACTTCTGCAAAAAAAGCTCGTTATTGATCTGAAACTGGCGGAGAAATTAAGCAATATGGTCCATTTCAGAAATACCATTGTTCATCAATATGAAAAGACGGATATCAATATCGTGGAATCGATCATTCAGAATGATTTAAATGATGTTGTTTTATTTACGGAAAAAATCATGGAATATATAAAAGGTCATACATCCTGATTTCCCTTTAAAAACTCCCCAAACAACCCCGCATAAGAAGTGGAAAAGATTAACAAACATCAAACAGCCAAATGCCGGGTATTGTATAAAAGCAGAAAGGCTATTACCATATGCTTATTCAATCTAAAATTCGCATCATCCCCCGGAAAGCTTTGCAGTCAGATAGATATCATCGCCATTTGAGACTTTCTTTATAAGCTCATTCGGATAAGCGCTTTCCAGGTTAACATATATTTCAATCACATTGAGCAGATTGCCTTTTTTGTCAAACAGTTTTTCTTTAATGCCCGGATATCTCTTAATAAGGTTATCAAGGCATTCACCGACAGTTTTTCCATTGCTATCCACAACGGAAAGGCCGTCTGTAAATTGGCGGTGGGATTTATGAATATGAACTTTTATACTCATTAAGTATCTTCCTGTATTGTCAAATGCCCGCAGTGCTCGCAGTCCGGATTTCTATTGATTTTTAAAATGGTAAATTTCATTTCCAAGCCGTCATAAAGTAATAATTTATTAGAGAGTAATTCGCCTATTCCGGTGATATACTTTATAACCTCCGTTGCCTGAATGCAGCCGATCAATCCGGGCAGAACACCGATTACCGGGGATTTCTCTTCAGGAACGGGCCCTTTATACAGGCACCTGAAACATGCGGATTTGCCGGGGATAACAGTCATTACTCTTCCCTCAAAGCCTTTAACTGCACCGTGAAAGAAGGGGATACTGTTGTCAACTGCATATTTATTCAGAATGTATCGTGTCGGGAAGTTATCCATTGCGTCAATTATCAAATCAGATCCGGCAGCAAGCCGGGAGATATTTTCTTCCGTTATAGTTTCGTCACCACCCTGTATCTCAATATCCGGATTCAGGGTTTGTAGTTTATTTTGAGCTGAGCAGGCCTTTTTACTCCCTATGTCTTTATTCCAGTGTAAAATCTGCCTGTTAAGATTGCTCAGCTCAATGGTGTCATGGTCAACAATCCGTATTGTTCCAACTCCGGCTGCTGCAAGGTAAATTGATATTGAAGAGCCCAATCCTCCTGCACCGGCAATAAATACTGTTGCGCTCTTAAGCTTCTCCTGCCCCTCCTTACCAATCTCATGGATCATTATCTGACGGTCGTATCTTTCAAGGTCGTTTTGTGTAAGCATAAGAATGTATCTCCAAATATATACCGGAATTGTGGAAGCATATATCTTTGATAAAACGTAACTATTCAGGTGATATGGCTTTCTGAGTGTCATTGCTTCGCTTCGCTCGCAATGACATTATTAAAAACTATACCTGAATAGTTACGATGAAACAATAATACTAAAATAAACTAACACCTCTTTTGGATAACAGGTAAATTCATAATAGAGTAAAAGAGGAAAAATCCCATCAATTATATATTTTATAGGACATTATTTTTAGTAAATATAATTAACTGTGCATAAGGAAATTTTATATGTCAAATAGTAATGATATGTTATTCACTGGCGCGTCGCATTATGTTCTGGATGATGAGCTTGCAAAGATCGTGAATGTATCAATAGCTTTAGAGATGCCTCTTTTACTGAAAGGGGAGCCGGGTACGGGAAAGACAATGCTTGCCCATTCCATTGCGGAAAGCCTGAACATGCCGCTTATTGTACTGAATGTCAAATCAAGCATGAAGCTTGTTGAGGCACTTTACCAGTACGATACCCTGACACGGCTTAACGACAGCAGGTTCGGCGATTCCAACAGGGATGTCAGCAATATTGAAGAGTATATACGAATGGGCAAGATCGGCCGGGCATTTACTTCTGATGTGAGGACCGTACTGCTTATTGATGAGATTGATAAGGCTGACACTGATTTCCAGGATGACATGCTTGACGTTCTGGACCAGATGGAGTTTGATATCATTGAGATTGACAAGACCATCAAGACGAAACACCGTCCTGTAATTGTTATTACATCCAATGCCAAGAAGGACCTGTCCGATCCGTTTCTGGGCAGGTGTAATTTTCACCATATTGCATTTCCCGATCCTAAAATGATGCACATGATTGTTAAGGTTCATTTCCCGGAAATAAATACGCGGCTCATGGAAAGTTCCATAAACACCTTTTATAAGCTGAGGGAGCTTGATGCTATTGAAAAGAAGCCTGCAACGCGGGAATTGATAAACTGGATCAGGGCATTAAAAAGTGATACTGATTTTCATATTAAGAAACTGGCAAAGGGTGGTGTTCCGTTTCTGGGGGTTCTGTTCAAGAAGAGCCAGGATTATCATCAGGCAAATGAGGTTGTAAACGGCAAGAGGTTTTTTTAGTAAATAATGTAGGAAAGAGTCGTGTTTACTGAATTTTTCTATAAACTGAAAGAGACCGGAGTTCCGGTAACTCCCACCTCCTTTCTCACCCTGCATAAAGCCCTTGATCAGGGGCTCATTAGTTCCCTTGAGGATTTTTATACTTCTTCGCGGTCGATCCTTGTCAAGAGCGAGCGTTACTTTGACCTTTTCGACAGGGTGTTTGCGCATCATTTTGAAGGTGCGGACATGCCGGAATACGAAGGCTTTGAGCTTGATGAGATGGCCCCGGCCATGCTGGAGGAGTGGCTGCAGAACCCCAGGGTGCTCGCTGATGTGCTTGGTGTTGACGAGTCGGAATTAAGCAGGCTCAGCCCGGATGAACTGATCGAATATTTCAAGGAGAGGCTGAAAGAGCAGGCTGGGCGCCATGCCGGTGGCAGCAAGTGGATAGGAACCGGAGGGTATTCCCCTGTTGGACATTCCGGATATCACCCGGGAGGTATGCGTGTCGGAGGGGTATCGAGAAATAAGTCAGCGGTGAAGGTCGCTATGGAGAGAAGGTACAGGGACTATACCACGGAAGGGCCCCTGACACAGGCAAAGATAGGTGAAGCACTGAAGCGGCTTAGAAATATGGTGCCGCACGGGCCGAAAGACAGGATAAATATTGATGAGACCATCTATCAGACTATGAAAAAAGGGGGAGAGATTGAGATCGTCTTTGACAGGAGCCTGAAAGACAGGCTCAAGGTTATACTCGCAATTGACAACGGCGGATGGTCCATGGATCCATATATTCCGGTTGTGCAGACACTTTTTAATTATGCACGGGCCCAGTTTAAAGAGTTAAAAACATTCTTTTTCCATAATACTATTTACGGCACTATCTGGGAAGATGCAACGCGTCGCAAAAAGCCGGTAAAGATAGAAGAGTTTGCACGATACGACCCGCAGACACGAGTGGTTATTATCGGTGATGCGAGTATGGCACCCTATGAGCTGATGGCGGTGAACGGCTCGATTTACATAACGGAGAGAAGCGGCAGGCCCGGCATTGACTGGCTGAGGTTTATCGCAAAAACCTTTCCATATACGGTGTGGCTTAACCCCATTCCATCGAGAATGTGGCGATATACCCAGACCATACATAGCATCAGCCGGATATTCCCCATGTTTGAGCTTTCTCTTGACGGGCTTGAAAAGGCAGTTGCACGTTTAATGGCAAAATAATTTTATTCTACTTCTGCTTCCAGCTATTTTATATATTCCATTACCAATGGAGTCACGTATATTCTTCCCGGGTTGATGTAAATAATTTGATATAATTATAAGTATTGCAGATAAATTATAAAGGAAAAAAGTATATTAAAGATATTTATTTGGCTATTTAACAAAAATGTGGTAATTAATGTCGGAAAAGAGAATACCACACTAATTGGAAGTCCATATTCCATATTTAGAAAAACAGACACTAATCTATAACAAAATAATCAATATAAAGGAGGAACTATATGAGCTTAGACTGGATGCCGAGAGACAATGAGCAGAAAGACCATTTACTGCATACTGATGTGCACTGGGGAACTGAAGAGCCTTCGGTGGTTTATGAAAAGCGTCCGTTGACCGACCCTGCAGGAAAAGAGATAAAGGACCTCTACGTCGGCTGGATACGCCTGAATAATCCAAAACAGTACAATTCATATACTACGGAAATGGTCAAAGGTGTAATAGCCGGATTTGAGAATTCATCACTTGACAGGAGCATTGTTGCCACTGTTTTTACCGGAACAGGCCCTTTTTCATTCTGCACCGGCGGCAATACAAAGGAGTACAGTGAGTTCTACAGCATGCGCTGTGATGAATACGGACAGTACATGGAGCTCTTTAACCATATGGTTGACAGTATACTTGCCTGCAAGAAGCCGGTTATCTGCCGGGCAAACGGGATGAGAGTTGCCGGCGGCCAGGAGATCGGCATGGCATGTGACATAACCATTTCATCAGACCTTGCTATTTACGGGCAGGCCGGCCCAAGACACGGCTCGGCCCCTGACGGCGGCTCATCCGATTTTCTGCCGTGGTACCTCGGTATTGAAGACGCGATGTGGAACTGTATCTCATGCGAGATGTGGTCTGCCTATAAGGTGAAAGCAAAAGGTTTGATCAGCAAGTGTCTACCTGTATTAAAAGTTGATGGAAAGTGGGTAAAAAACCCTACGGTCATACTTGACAAATACGTTGAAGACGGCGAAATTGTCTACGGAGAGTTCAAACAGGGTGATGAATTTAAGGAAGCCCGTGCTTTAATAAAACAGCATCAGACGAATGCGGATTTCGAGCTTCTTGATAAGGAAGTAAATAAGATGATCTGGACACTTGCGAATCTTTTCCCTGGTTGCCTGATAAAGTCCATAGACAGCATACGCGCTAAAAAGAAATTCTTCTGGGATTATTCGAAAAATTATAACAGGCACTGGCTTGCAGCAAACATGGGCGGCGAAGCGTTCCTCGGGTTTGGCGCTTTTAACACAAAGAAAATTACCGGCCAGGATACCATTGACTTTGTCAAATTCCGGCAGAACATTGCAGCATGTAAACCATGGGATAAGGATATGTTTGAAGAGGTGCTCGGCAAGCCGAAAGAGTAGAAGATTGGAGTAATGGAGTACTGGAGTATTGGATTTGCTAAAGAAATTTTGTTACTACTCAGGTGGTGTAACTTTTTCTGTGTCGTTGCGAGCGAAGCGAA
>JAUXBV010000028.1 GCA_030619215.1 Fibrobacterota bacterium
CAATTTCAGCATTTGCCAAACCCGCTCCTCCATAAGGGGAATTTTATTATCGCCGCCATTGCCGAGATCCAGGGCTCTTACAAGAATATCGGCACAGTGAACAATTGACGTAATAGTACAATGGTCTTTGGTCTTTAACGGTTCATGGTGATAGCAGACAGCATATTGAAGATTTACCGGAAGGTTCCAGTTTTTGACAATAACCCCGCCAACTTCCTGATGGGTAGTGCCAAAAAGCTGTCTCTCACTATCGTATATCAACATATTGTTTTTATGGACATTCTGAACGATCTGGCCGAATTCTTTGGGGAGGTATTTACAGAGGATAATTTTACCTATATCATGAATCAGGCCCGCAATAAAGCATTCTTCCTTATCCTTACTTCCGATATGTTTTGCAAGTGTCTGAGCTGCAGCACCGCATGCAACGGAGTGGACCCAGAACTTTTCCATATCAAAGCCAAGGGCTTTCTGTGTGCCTTTCTTGAATGTTTCAAAAATAGAAGCGGTGAGAACAATATTCTTTATTGTTGCAAAGCCCAAAATAACCACAGCATGGGTTATGGTGCTTATCTTGCCGGGGAAGCCGTAAAAAGCTGAATTTACCAATTTAAGCACCTTTGATGCAAGAGACTGGTCCCTGGTAATGGCTTTACCGATTTCTTCCGCGGATGTTTTCGGATTTCGCAATAGTGAAGTAATTCTCTCAAGAACCGTAGGTAATGTCGGTATCGTTGAGATGTTTGATATTTTTTCCAATATGCCGTCTTTGCCCGTCACTTTATAATCCTAATCGTAGTTTTGGTGTGTTTTAAAGGTAAACACAGCTCTGAGTAATGTTTTCATTGTCGGATTATCCATGACATCCGCAAATTTGGTTTCAAGTTGCTCTTTGACCTCTTCCGGCTGGATCTCAATAACAGGCTTTTCCTCTTTATGTTCTTCTTCACCCTCAATACAGACAAACGTGACACCCCAGTTTTTAAGGCGTCGTCCCATGTTTTGCGTCAGCTTGATTCCTTTACTGAGAAGTGCACTACCGGAAGAGCCGCAGACGTCTTTGGCAAGAGTCATACCATCTTCGATTTTTTCTACAAAAATTTTTTTCATAAGATATTTTCTTATAGATGGATATTATTATATCCGAGAAGCTAAAATATAAACATTACCGCTGAAATGCAAAAATAAAAATCCTTATAATTGTCTTTATGATATGCATACATTTTTGTAATTTATAAAACAAGGATTCCTTATAACGATTTCAATGGGATAATGACCTATGCTAAATCCACTGCTTTTTATTATTCTTATTGCTATTAATGCCAACGCAGAGAGCATCCTGCAAAAAATCGGATGGCGAGGCGCCACGGGATCTGTAATAATGATCTTGATTGCCATCTTTTTATGCATTGCCTTACTTCTAATATTCTACTATATCGTTCAACATGTGACCCAGAAACGGGCGCGCAGGCATCACTCTGAATACCTTTTCAAGGAGGCGTGTGACCGCCTCGGATTCTCACCGGCTGAAGTTGAAAAGATCAGGTATCTGCTTCAGCATGAAAATTTGGTGGAGCCACAGGTGATTTTCCAGTCCGCCTCAATGTATGAGAGATGTATCGATAAAGAGGTAAAGGGGCTTTTAGGCAGGAGAATATCAGAAGATCAGATGGCGCGGGAAAATGATATTTTATCAAGCATACGGAAAAAAGCGGGATTTCATCACCTTGCACTTGAGCATCCGCTAGTATCAACACGTAATATTACCATAGGCCGGAAAGGCTCTCTTTATGGGCGGAACCTTAAAAAACCGCTTATTCAGAACGCTCATGTGGTGGATAGTAACGAATTTACCTTCTTACTTCAGTACAATGTTGACAAAGAAGATGTTTGCTATGTGGCACCGGGAGATAAAATCAAATTTGCCTTTTCCCGCCAGAATGACAGCGTGTATGGTGTGTCACTGCAGGTTGTTTCAGCAGACGGCTCAGGAACGATCGAAGTATACCATACTCTTAATCTCCGCAGGAATCAGTTGAGGCAGTATGTGCGTGTTGAAATAAGCCTTCCTTTGAAGTTTCGCCTTCTCACGACCGACAATGTTGACAAAAGCGAGGTTCGCCGCGGTGAGCTTGTTGATTCAAAGATGTCGGACATCAGCGGCGGGGGCATGTGTTTTCTTTGTGAGCGCACCTTACGTGTAGGCGATCTTATATCACTGAACTTTAATCTTCCCAATGCAAAGTTTGTCGGTATCTCCAGCAAGGTTTTGCGTATAAGTCTGCAGGAGGGAAAGACCAAAACGTTTTTTAAACACCATGTTCAATTCAAGGGCCTTGAGCCGCGAAGACGGGATGTTATTGTTAAATATGTTTTTGAAAAGCAGAGACAGATTAACCAGTGGCGGTAATGCATTTCAGATTTCAGATTTCAGATTTTGGATTTCAGATTTTTAAAGGTTGTAATTATGCCTCTTTCAATAAAGATAATTGGTTTTGGTAGTAAGAAAGAGATGCTTAATGAAGAGATGGAGCGATATATTAAACTTTTAAATCCCTATGTGAAGATCTCTTTGATTTTATTAAAATCACCTTCAGGTAACTACAACAGCAGGAATGATTTGCTGAGGCGTGAAGAGAAACAGATGAGGGACAAATGGCCGAAGCGTTCCCACCCCGTTGCTCTTTCGGAAGAGGGAAAGATGTTTGACAGTATCTCTTTTTCAAAATGGCTGTCCGGTCATATGATGTCCGGTGTTACATTGCTTTTTAATATCGGTGATGCTTATGGATTGTCGCCGGTGTTAAAGGAAAAATGCCGGGAGGTGATAAGCCTCTCTTCATTGACATTACCTTACAGGCTGTGCCATGTTGTCCTTATTGAGCAAATTTACAGAGCATTTACTATTTTAAAAGGGCATCCGTACCATAAATAATTTCGTAAATTGAGAATTGGGATTAATTATTATACCCGGAAACTAAAAACGGCATATTATTGTCTTTACAGCAATGACAAGAGGTTTTTATGAAGATAATTAATAAGAAGTATTCCTGTTTGAAGGTCTTAAACAGCAGTAAAGGCGGTATTTGGTCGCGTGTTACTTTTGTCATAATTACACTGGTTGTTATTGGCAGTGTTCTTTTCCTATTCCTCGAAAATCAGGGAAAGATAAATAAGTATCACCATAGAAAAGCGATTGAACTGAGCGATTACGGCCTTATGCAGATGATGGAACAGGTAGGGGAACACCTCAGAGAGGACCCGACCAAAATTACGGGTATTGAAAAAACCGAGTACGATGAAGGATGGTACAAAGTTGAGGTGACTATTTCGCAAAAAGACACAGCCTTGACACTTGCGATTGAATCGAAAGGCCACAGTGGAAGCCAGGAAGCTGTCAGAAAAGAGAATATTTTGCTCTATCGCTCGACTATTGAGGGTGATTCCGTGTGGCTTCCTCAGCAAAGCAAATAAGAACATGCCGCCATGGTATCCGGTAATAAAAATTATTTCTATTTTGTAAACCTTTTTAAAACATAATCTCATCTCAATAATCTTTTAATTCTGTGTGTGCGCTCGATTTTATGGAATCGATGCCCGGCTATTTGAGCATTTTTTATAAAAAACGGCAATTTAGGGTAATTACAATCCAGTCAAAAAAAAAAAATAAACAAAATAGTTGCATATATTACTTCTTGTGTTTAATTTGTTTTATTGTACCACTGATAATCTGGTGATATACCAGATATTGTTGTTCTTTTGTATTCCATTACTATATAATCTATATATGCAATAAACGTAATCCATATTGGAGGCGGTGTTAGAAGATGATTACTACTCTCAGAAAACGCGAAGGAAAGATTGTCCCATTTGACAGTTTTAAAATTGCCAATGCAATTTTCAAAGCTGCGGAATCTGTCGGCGGTAAAGACTTCGGCCTGGCGCTTTCACTGGCAAAGCAGGTTGAAGAGATTATCAATGCAAAGTTTCACCCCAATTCAATACCTGCGGTAGAAGAGATACAGGACATTGTTGAAAGGGTTCTGATAGAAAATGGGCATGCCCGTGTTGCAAAATCTTTTATTCTGTACCGGGAACAACATAGAAAGATCCGCAGTGCGAAGAACCTGGTCCTGGATATTGCCAATACCATGAATGGGTACCTAAAACAGGAAGACTGGCGGGTTAATGAAAACTCAAATGTGAACTATTCATTGGGTGGTTTGATACTCCATAACAGCGGTGCTATAACCGCTAATTACTGGCTCGAACACATTTACTCCCATGATATTGCTGAAGCGCATAGAAACGGTGAGATTCACATTCACGACCTTTCCATGTTTTCCGGTTACTGTGCCGGCTGGTCGCTTCGCCAGCTTATTGCTGAAGGACTCAGCGGAGTAAAGAATAAAATTTCATCACGGGCGCCAAAACACCTGTCAACCCTTATTCAGCAAATGGTGAACTTTCTGGGCGTTTTACAGAATGAGTGGGCCGGCGCACAGGCTTTCTCATCCGTCGATACCTATCTCGCCCCCTTTGTCCGGGTTGATAACCTTTCCTATCGGGAAGTAAAACAGAACATTCAGTCTTTTATCTTTGGCGTTAACACACCGTCACGGTGGGGATCACAGGCCCCGTTTACCAATGTTACCTTTGACTGGATAGTACCTGATGACCTTAAGAATCAGTCGGCTATTGTCGGAGGAAAGAAGCTCGATTTAACATACGGTGATTGCCAGAAAGAGATGGATATGATAAATAAGGCCTTCATTGAGGTGATATTAGAGGGAGATTCCGAGGGCCGGGGATTTGCCTATCCAATACCAACATACAATTTGACGGATAATTTTGACTGGGACTGCGAGAATGCATCTTTGCTCTTTAAAATGACCGGAAAATACGGCACGCCCTATTTCCAGAATTTTATTAACTCCGATTTGGACCCCTGTGATGTACGCTCAATGTGCTGCCGCCTGCAACTTGACAAGCGTGAATTGAGAAAGCGTGGCGGAGGATTATTCGGAGCGGATGAGTTCACCGGTTCGATCGGTGTTGTTACGATAAACATGCCGAGAATCGGCTATCTCTCAAACACGAAGGAAGATTATTTCAGCCAGCTTGATCACTATATGACTGTGGCACGTGATTCACTGGAGATAAAACGAAAGATTATAACGAAACTTATGGATCAGGGATTGTTCCCATACACACAGCGGTACCTGCGCCACTGGAACAACCATTTCTCAACCATCGGACTTATCGGCATGAACGAATCAGCACTAAACTTTATGGGTAAAGACCTTTCCGAGCCTGAAGCCCGGGAGTTTACAATAGAAGTACTGCAGCATATGCGCGAAAAGCTTATCTCCTTCCAGGAGGAAACGGGACATCTCTATAACCTGGAGGCAACACCGGGAGAGGGTACTTCCTATCGCTTGGCAAAAAGCGACAGGAAAAAGTTTTCCAGGATGATTATTCCGGGCGGGGATGATCCCTATTTTACCAATTCCACTCAGCTTCCCGTTAATATGACGGATGATATTTTCAGCGCGCTTGATATGCAGAATGATATTCAGAAGATGTACACCGGCGGCACGGTTTTCCATGGACTTATCGGTGAGTCAATAGATGATGTGAAGACGTGTAAGAAGCTGGTAAGAAAAATAGCTGAAAAATATGAGATACCATACTTTACCATTACCCCTACCTTTTCAGTGTGCCAACTGCACGGCTACCTCAAAGGTGAGCAGCCCTCCTGCCCCAACTGCGGAGAAGAAACGGAAGTGTATACCCGTATCGTTGGATACTACCGGCCTGTCAAAAACTGGAACCTTGGGAAGAAATCGGAATATGGAGATCGCAAAACATTTGGTATTGTCAAAGAAAAAATATTCGAACCTGAAAAACCCGAATCAGAAGTTGAATATACAAAATCATATTCAGCCAAGGAAGATGAGGCATGCAATGTAACCTAGAAGGCTTGTCGGGCTGGATAAAGAATTCATTTATTGATTTTCCCGGGACGGTTTCAACCGTCCTTTTCTTTTCGGGATGCAACCTGCGGTGTCCCTACTGCCATAACTGCTCGCTTATTGTATTTCCCGACGATATGTCTGGCTTGTCCAATAAGGTCTGGGACTTTCTTGAAAAGCGGAAAGAGGTAATTGAAGGTGTTGTTTTTTCAGGAGGAGAGCCCACACTCCACCCAAACATAAAAGAAATAATAAAGGAAATACGTAAAATAGGTTATAAGGTTAAACTTGACACCAATGGATTACTTCCGGATATGATTGGAGAATTTTCCCCTGATTACCTTGCTCTCGATATAAAGACAGACCCAAAGTTGTATTCACAATATTTAAAAGCACAATACAACAATATAGAAACCCGCCTTAAGAAATCACTCTCTATTGTAAAAAAAATGGGCGGTAATGCAGAGGTCAGGATAACTGTTGCACCCAGGATTGTAACCAGGGATATAATCCTTGGCTTGCGCGACTTGATCGAAGGGGTGGGCCTTGTTTATCTGCAGCCTGCAGATTTAACCCGCGGCGTTCTTGATCAATCATTTTTTAAATCTGTGGACCCTGTCACAAAAGAAGAAGTTGCAGAGTTCCAGGAGTTGCTTGAACCTGCTGTGGGTTCATGTGTTATTCGTGAGTAATAAATAGTATAATTATTACTGTATTTACCATTTTTTTTAAAAGTCTTTTTGTAAGAAATGCGAATAATAAACACGAGTATCTTCAATTAAATTAATCGCGTTCTCTAATTGACAATCTAAGGTATTTTCTCCAACTTCTTCCGCTTCTTCTCAAAAGTGCAGTACTGTTTTAGCCCCATGATTTTCAGCAGGTGTGCCAACTCTTTAAATGATTTCCCGACATATTGAGGTTTATGTGCATCTGAACCGACGGTAATGGGAACATTATACTTTTTAATATTTCGCAGCAGGATTTCAAAGGGGTCTCCGCCGATAACGGTATATATCTGGGACCATAAATAACCGTTGGAATTGATTTCAATAGCCACATTGTTTGAAGAAGCAGTTTCAACAATGTCTTCAATCAATTGAAAGATCGCCAGAGATTTCTTGGCAGGCCACTTGGCATAGCGCCATATAAAATCAATATGGGCCAGAGAATTAAAAATACCGGCTGATACAACTGCTTTTGCTGCTTTGAAGTATTCGCTAAAAATCGGCCACATATCCTTTTCCGTATAATTGGCGATGTGTTTCCATCCGAATTTTGGGAGGCAGTGTATGGAGCCTAAGAGGAAATCAAAAGGGTATTTTTCAATTAAAGGCATTATCATATCTTCGGCACCTTCAATGTAATCAATCTCGAGTCCGGATTTTATTTCAATCCGGTCTTTATACGTAGTTTTAACATCTTCCAGTTCCAGATAGTAGCGGGCAAGGTTCTGCTTGTTCATTCCCCAATCCCAGTAACGTTTTTTCTGGGATGGTGTGAGGTAATATCGGCCCAGGTGATCGGTAAAGCATATTTTTTTCATACCCAGCTGTATGGCCTTTTCAGCATAGTCGATTATCTTCCCGTGCGCGTGGCCGCAATAGGGAGTGTGAATATGAAAATCAGATAAAATATAGCTCTCTTTTGTCATACATTATACACCCGGATCAATTTTTTCAACAGGCCCGTATTTTTTCCCGCTTTTAATAAGAGGATCTATATACTCCCCTATGAATTCAACCGTCTGCCGGGAAGATCTGCCGGTGAAATTCGATGCGTTAAGTAATTTATCAAGATCATCCTTATTCAGGCTTATTGTTTTATCAGCGGCGATTCTTTCAAGAAGGTCGTTGGGAAGCCCCTTCTCCTTAACCTGTCTGGACGCTTCCATTGAGTGAACCCGTATCTTTTCGTGGAGGCTTTGCCGGTCGCCGCCTTTTTTAACCTCTTCCATGATTATATTCTCTGTTGCCATAAAGGGTAGTTCGCTTTGTAAATGCTGCTCAATAACTTTCGGGTACACCACCAACCCATCGCATATATTAAGTGCCAGGATAAGTGCCGCATCAGCGGCAAGGAATGCTTCCGGGATAGACAGCCTCTTATTTGCAGAGTCGTCCAGCGTCCTCTCGAACCATTGCTCCGCGGCTGTCATTGCCGGTGATATGCTGAGGGAAATGATATAGCGGCAGAGAGCTGTGAGCCGTTCGGAGCGCATGGGATTTCGTTTATAAGCCATTGCAGAAGAGCCAACCTGATTCTTTCCAAAGGGCTCCTCAATTTCCTTAAGGTGCTGAAGAAGGCGGATGTCATTTGCAAACTTATGAAGGGTTTGAGCCAAACCGGAAAGGGTAGCGGCTATTTGTGCATCTATTTTTCTTGAATAAGTCTGCCCTGTGACTGGCAGGGATTTTTCAAAACCCATTTTTTCAGCCACCATACTATCCAGTTTTTTTACTTTTTCGTGATCGTTATTGAAAAGATTAAGGAAGCTAGCCTGGGTACCTGTTGTACCCTTTACACCACGGAACTGCAGGTTAGAAGCAAATTGTGAGAGTGCTTCAAAATCCATGGATAGGTCAAACAACCATAAGCATGCCCGTTTCCCCACTGTTGTACATTGAGCGGGTTGAAAATGGGTAAAGCCCAATGTCGCCAGGTCCTTATATGTGAAAGCGAACTTTTTCAAGGTTTCCAAAAGGGGTGTCAAACGCCTGAGCAGAAGAAGGGCTGCTTCGCGCATCTGGATAAGATCCGTATTATCGGTCACAAATGCGCTGGTTGCACCAAGATGAATAATTGGTTTTGCCCTGGGGCACGCTGCGCCGAAAGCATGAACGTGAGACATGACATCGTGACGGGTTTTTGCTTCTATCGAGCGCACCATTTCATAATCAATGTTGTCAATATGCTGTTTCATCTCCTCTATCTGCGCCGAAGTTACGGGAAGGCCGAGTTCCATCTCACTTTCGGCAAGTGCTATCCACAGCTTGCGCCATGTTGTAAATTTACAATCCGGTGAGAAAAAAAACGACATTTCCCGGCTTGCATATCTTTCAATTAACGGGTTGACATATGACTTTGTTAAGTTGTTTTCCATACGGCCCTGCTTTTTAAAAAATTCTTCAATAAAGAAATGAAAATATAAAGTTTTTGGCCCTACACAATTTTACCAAAATAGTTAAAATAGTTCATTAATTTTATTCCAAGATGAAAAAGCAGAAAAAATAGAATAATTGTTGATATAAGTTGCTCTACTTTCTATTTTATATGATTGCTGTTTAATATTGGGTCGTAATACAGTATATTTTATACAATCCGTTAATTGTCACACTTTTTTTAGGGGGCATCATGTTTAGAAAGAAAAAAATTTTCTCTGTAATTGTCATTATTAGTATGTTGTTCTTGGTCGAGAGTATTCCTGCACAATCCACAGAAAGTCTCATGAGCACAGGAAACAGCCTTCTGGCGAACGGGGCCTTTGATCAGGCTATCACAAAATTCCGTAAAGTCATTTCACGCAACCCCGGTAATTTTGAGGCACAGTTTAACCTGGCCATTGCTTATCTCAATTCAGAGCGTCTTTCCAATGCCATAACGGAATTTCGGAAAGCGGTAAACATCAATCCTCGTAGTGCGGAAGCGTGGTCCAATCTCGCTTTTGCCTATGAGCAGCTTGGGAAGCCCGGTAAAGCGCTTGATGCGCTATATAGAGCTGTTCAGAGTGATCCAAATAATATTATCGCCCGTATAAACCTTGCTGCGGTCTACGCTCAAAAGAACCGTTATGATCAGGCAATAGCTCAGTATAAGCAGGTCATTCAAATCGACGGCACCAACCTCGATGCACATGTAAACCTTGGAAAATGCCTTATTTCAAAAAACAGGCTTAAGGATGCAGAACATTATCTGAAAGCTGCAATTGCCATTAACCCTAATGATGCGGAAGCATACTGGGAGCTTGGTAATGTTAAGAGCGGAAAAGATAATCAGGCTGCTCTGAAGAACTATCGAAAAGCAGTAACACTGAAGCCTAATTCTCAGGTATACTACAAGAATCTTGGTTTGCTTCTTGAAGAACTGTGGAAAAAGAATAAGGATGAAAGTAAAAAACAGGAAGCTCTTGAAGTGTGGAATAATTCGCTTGTCTATCTTGATGATGCATTGGAGAAAGAAAAAGTACACTATCGGATTGAAATGATTGAGAAAGGAGAAGCCCCTTCCGGTAAAGCCACAACTGAAGAGCTCTTTGGAAAAACAGGAACCAGCAAGGATGAACTTGAAGCATTGCGAAGCGAAGTAAGAACAGAGGATGAGGAACCAACCAGCACGCAGCGAATAAGTGTAGAGAGTTATGATGTTGGAAGTGACTTAAGTACCGTTAGCGAAGAGGGTGGAAGCAGTGCTTTTGATTTCGATATGAAGAAAGCTGTTGAGAAAAAGAAAGAACAAAAAGCACTTGAAAAGGGACCTGCGGTTGAGGAAGTTAAAGAGGAAAAGAAAGAGGAAAAGAAGGAGGAAAAGGAAGAATAACTGTTTTTATATACATTTGAAAAGATTTAAAGCGGATAGCTCCAGGATGGCAGTCCGCTTTTTTTATAAATCAGAATTAATAATACATTTCACGACTTATATAAATACTTGTAATATGTCTTATCACTACGTGACCTATCGCTCATACCTGAAAGAGCGTTTCGGTAAACCGGTTTTGAAAATACCAGTTAATGGTGGGTTTTCCTGCCCCAACCGTGATGGTACGAAAAGCAACTCCGGTTGTACCTTTTGTGATAACCGCTCCTTCAGTCCGGTTGCATTGGTCTCTTCTTCTGTTATTACTCAACTAACTGCCTCGATTCAGCGGGCTTCTTCCAGGTATGAGCTTTTTATTGCATACCTCCAGCCTTTTTCAAACACCTACGGCACTGTTGAGAAATTGAAATCAATATATGAACCGGTCATTGCCGTTCCCGGTGTTATCGGCCTTGCCGTGGGTAGTAGACCCGATTGTTTATCATCAGGTATTTATGAGTATCTTGCAGATATTAATAACCGGACATATCTCAATATTGAGCTGGGTCTGCAGAGTGCTTCTGATAAAACGCTTGCATATAATAACCGGGGCCATACCTTTTCAGATTTTAAAGCTGCGGTTCAGGAGCTTGCGGACAGAGAGATTGAAACGGTTGCTCATGTAATGATTGGTTTACCGGGAGATACAGCGGAATCAATGCTTGATACTGCGCGGGAGCTTGCAAAGCTTCCTGTAAGCGGGGTTAAGATACATCAGCTTATGATTATTCGCGGGACCAGGATAGAAGAGTGGTACAATAATGGAGAGATCAAACCATTGGAGCTTGAGAAGTACGCAGAGCTGGTCAGTGATTTTATCAGCCTGTTAAGGCCGGATCAACATATCCACAGGATAATGGCGGACTCAAAACCTGAGCATGGTTTGATTGCGCCGCAGTGGAGTGCTGAGAAGATGAAGTCTATTGCATTCATACAAAACTATATGGATGAGAATAATGTTATTCAGGGTAAGTATGAATAATATTTATTTATACAATAAAGCCCGATAAAAATAACGGGCTTTATTGTAACTATAAAACCAATATTTCAGTAAGTATTATTCAACTCCTGCCAATTTCTTAAGCATCTGAAATTTTGCGGTAACATTTTTCTGCGCATCAGCAAGAAGCTTTTGGGACACTTCAGGCTGCAGTCTGTTGAGCACACTATAGCGGTTTTCCTTAAGAGCATACTCTGCAAGTGACATTGTCGGATCCTTGCTGTCTATAGTAAGCGGGTTCTTATCCTGAAGAACCAGGTCGGGATTATAGCGATACAGCGGCCAGTGACCCGAAGCAACAGCATTCTTCTGCTCGTCATATCCTTTTGTCATATTGATACCGTGGGCGATACAGTGGCTATAGCATAACATGAGGGAAGGGCCGTCATAGGCATCCGCCTCTATAAAGGCTTTTACCGCCTGATTTGGGTTTGCTCCCATAGCAACCTTACCGACATAGATATATCCATAGGTCATGGCAAGCATTCCCATATCCTTTTTAAATGTCGACTTTCCTCCGGCTGCAAATTTTGCAACCGCTCCCATGGGTGTTGCTTTTGACGATTGACCGCCGGTGTTTGAGTATACTTCAGTGTCAAGCACCAGTATATTGACATTTTTACCGCTTGCAAGGATATGGTCAACACCGCCGTATCCTATATCGTATGCCCAGCCGTCACCGCCGAAAGCCCATACGGATTTCTTTGCCAGATAATCAATTACCGGAAAGAGCTCTTTACAGGCAGGGTCAGAGGACTTCCCCAGTTCCGGCTTTACGGCGTCGATACGTTTCAACTGTTCCTGAATGCCTTCCCTTGTTGACTGGTCAGCATTAAGTATCTCGCCGAGCCTGTTTTTAATACCTTCGCCAATTGCACCGTCTTCAATAATTTTTGTTGCAAACCGAGTTGCAATATCATTGAATTTATCTACGGTCAAGCGCATGCCGAAAGCTATTTCTGCAGGATCTTCAAACAGGGAGTTGTTCCATGCAGGTCCTCTGCCGTCGGAGCGGATGCAGTAAGGGGTCGTGGGAAGATTGCCGCCGTAGATCGATGAACAGCCGGTTGCATTTGAAATTAATGCACGGTCGCCGAAGAGCTGGGACACAAGCTTAACATAGGCAGTCTCGCCGCATCCCGGACAGGCTCCGCTGAATTCAAAGAGCGGTTTGATAAACTGGCTTCCTTTGACCGACGCGACATTGTACTTTTCGGGGTCGGTCTCGGGTAGGCTGAGGAAGAATTCCCAGTTCTTTACTTCCTGATCACGCAATGGTAATTGATGCTGCATAACAATAGCGCCTTTATCCTTTGCCGGGCAGTTATAAACACAGGCGCCGCATCCGACACAGTCTTCCGGCGCAACCTGCAGCGTATACTTTAAACCTGCGAGTTCTTTTCCTTTTGCATCGGTTGATTTGAATGTCTCAGGTGCATTTTCAAGATATTTTTCTTCATACGCCTTTGGCCGGATAACGCCGTGAGGGCACAGGATGGAGCAGCGTCCACACTGGATACAGGCCTCCGGGTCCCATACGGGGATTTCAACCGCAACATTTCTCTTTTCATACTGTGTCGTTGCTGTAGGCCAGACTCCGTCTGCGGGCATCTGCGATGTTTTTATCGTATGCCCTTCCTGTTTAAGAAGTGTCGCTGTTACATCCTTTACAAATTCGGGAGCGCTGTCAGGAACCGGTGTTATCTCTTTTATTTCATTGGTGACCTTTTGCGGATAATCAACTTTTTCGATATTTTTCAGAGCCTCATCCACAGCGCTGAAATTCATTTCAACTACTTTTTCTCCTTTTGATCCGTATGTTTTTTTGATGGCATCCTTAATAGAGTTAGTAGCAGATGCCTCATCCATTATCTGCGATATTCTGAAAAAAGCCGTCTGCATTATCACATTGATTCGAGAACCGAGGCCGAGTTTCGCAGCAATGTCTATTGCATTGATAACATAGAAATTAATCTTCTTGTCAATTATCTGTTTTTGTACCATTCCCGGC
>JAUXBV010000456.1 GCA_030619215.1 Fibrobacterota bacterium
CATTATAGAAGCGGACAGGTCATATCAAATATGCCCTGCCGCTTAACTCACTATTACATAAAAATTTCTCTACCTGTGTTATTTCATTTTTTTTAACTATTATTGTTTTCAAAAATACATCTTTGTAATACTCTCTATTATCCGAAACATATTTTTTTATTATGCCGCGTCTTTTTATTGCAATTAATTTCAAAGCTTCGGTTATCGAAGATATACAGAATATCTGTTTTGGTGTAAAAAATGCCCGCTGGGTACCGGAAGAACAGATGCATCTGACAATACGTTTTCTGGGTAACTGTGACGAAAAATTATTTATAGATATAATTGACTCTCTGAGGCAGGTTCGTATACATACCTTTTCTATTGCACCGGAAAGTGTTGGGTATTTTCCTCCAAGAGGGAATCCGAGAGTTCTGTGGGTTGGTATCAAGACTTCTCCTGAGCTAAAGACACTTTGTGTATCTATTGACAGATGTCTAAATCGTACCGGAATTACTCAAGAGCGTAGAAAGTTTCATCCGCATATCACTGTTGCACGACTGAGAGATAATACTCCTTCTTCGGCAATTATTCCCTTTCTAACTCAAAATAGTCTTTTTAAAACAGACATGTCTCCTGTAAAGGAATTTTATCTCTATTCCAGCATTCTTCGCCAGGAAGGCGCTCTTCACCGGATTGAAGAGATATATCCACTTCTGTAATTATTTTTATCTCTTTTTTGCCTTAGCCTTTTTTACCGGTTTCTTTTTTCCTTTACTTACCACTCCTTTTTTCTTGCCGTTAGGTTTACTTTCCAGTACAGCGTGGGCGGCAGCCAGCCGTGCAATGGGCACCCTGAAGGGGGAGCATGAAACGTAATCCATACCAACTCTATGGCAGAACTTTACCGATTCCGGATCTCCACCGTGTTCTCCGCATATCCCGACCTTCAGTTTCGGGCGGGTTGACCTTCCACGCTCAATGCCGATTTTAATCAGTTCACCGATTCCTTCCTGGTCAATTGTCTGGAAAGGATCAGCGGGTAATATCTTTTCATTAAGATAGTCCGGCAGGAAGCCACCGATATCATCGCGTGAGAAGCCAAAGCCCATCTGTGTAAGGTCATTGGTACCGAAAGAGAAGAATTCCGCCGCTTCTGCCATCCTGTTTGCGGTTAATGCGGCCCGGGGTATTTCAATCATCGTACCGTAAAGAAATGGAATTTTCTTCAAGCCAAGTTTTTTACACACTGCGGGGTATACCCTGTCAACTATATCCTTCTGATTTTTCAGTTCATTAACGGTGCAGGTAACCGGAATCATAATCTCAGGATTGGCCTTTTTCCCTTTTTTGATAAGCTCTCCGGCTGCTTCGAGAATGGCGCGAATCTGCATCTCGGTGATCTCATCGTAGGTTATACCAAGCCGGACACCACGGTGGCCCAGCATGGGATTGTTTTCCTTGAGGTTTTCAGCCCGCTTTTTTAGTTCAACCTTATTAACACCAAGCTCTTTACCGAGCTGGTCCAATTTATCCGAGCTGTGGGGGACAAATTCATGAAGCGGAGGATCAAGCAGGCGAATGGTGACAGGAAGGCCATTGAGTACTTCCATGGTTGCCCTCATATCCTTTTTAACAAAAGGGAAAAGCTCCTTAAGCGCAGTTTCGCGTTCCTCCCTGTTCTTACTCATTATCATCTTGCGAAGCAGGAAAAGGGCTTTTTCGCTGCCTTCACCGTAAAACATATGTTCCGTGCGGAACAGGCCGATGCCCTCAGCGCCGAACTGGACGGCTTTCCTGGTATCGGCAGGGGTGTCGGCATTGGTTCGAACTTTCAGTAACCTAATCTTATCGACCAGTTTCATAAAATCTTTATAAGACTTGTTGTGTTCAATGTCAATATCGACCAGCGGGAGATTGCTTTTGTAAACAAGCCCCTTTGTCCCGTTCAGGGAAATCAATTCACCTTCCTTTATCGTAGCGCCGCTCTTTGTGGTAAACGACTTATTATCGGCTCCTGTCTCAATATCGCCGCATCCGACAATACAGCATTTCCCCCAGCCGCGTGCAACAAGCGCTGCATGTGAAGTCATGCCGCCTTTTGAAGTGAGTATTGCCTGAGCCTTGTGCATACCGTCAACATCTTCGGGTGATGTTTCTTCACGGACCAAAACAACCTTTTCACCGCGCCCCGCCCATGCAACTGCGTCTTCAGATGTAAATACCACCCGTCCGGATGCGCCGCCGGGACCGGCAGGCAGACCCTTTGCGATAGGTGTCGTTGCAAGTTCAGCTTTCGGATCGATCATGGGAAGTAGGAGTTCAACAAGCTGATTGGGCTGTACCCTTGAGACAGCAGTTCTGGCGTCGATAAGTTTCTCGCGGTGCATTTCAGTGGCCATGCGAGTGGCGGCAACACCATTCCGTTTTCCCACACGGGTCTGAAGCATGAAGAAAGTACCTTTCTCAATCGTAAACTCAATGTCCTGCATATCGCGGTAGTGCTTTTCAAGGCGGCGCTGAATATCAAATAACTGTTTATAAATAGAAGGCATGACCTTCTCAAGCGTAGGCATATTTTTGCTCTGGTCATTTTTTGAGTAGTTATTGATAGGAGCCGGTGTACGAATGCCTGCAACAACATCTTCGCCCTGGGCATTGATGAGATACTCGCCATAAAACTGGTTTTCGCCGTTTCCGGGATTGCGGGTGAATGCAACACCTGTTGCGCAATCCTCGCCCATATTCCCAAATACCATTGCCTGCACATTAACAGCGGTACCCCAGTCGCCCGGAATTTTTTCAATCCGGCGGTACTCAATTGCCCGTTTACCGTTCCAGCTCTGGAATACTGCTCCGAGACCTCCCCAGAGCTGTTTAACAGGGTCATCAGGAAAGGGTTTGCCAAGAACTTTTTTTACCATCTTTTTAAATTCAGAAACCAGCAGTTTCAGATCATCAACTGTCAGTTCCGTATCGTTACTATACCCTTTTGACTTTTTAACCTTTTCTAGGCGCTCGTCAAGAATCTTTCTGATACCTTTGCCGTCTTTGGGCTCGACTCCTGCAGCCTTTTCCATGACAACATCTGCGTACATCATAATGAGACGGCGGTATGCATCATAGGCAAACCTGGGGTTTCTTGTCTGCTGAATCAAACCCTGCACTGTCTTCTCGTTCAACCCAAGATTAAGAACAGTGTCCATCATACCGGGCATTGACTTGCGTGCCCCTGATCGGACTGACATTAAAAGAGGGTTCTTTATGTCACCGAATTTCTTACCCATAATCTTTTCTACTTTCGCAAGAGCCTTCTCAACTTGAGGTTGTAACTCTTTCGGGTACTTTCGCTTATTTGCATAAAAATAGGTGCATACGTCAGTTGTTATTGTAAAGCCTGGCGGCACGGGGAGCTTCAGTTTCGGGTGGCCGGCCATTTCAGCAAGGTTGGCCCCTTTACCGCCCAGTAAATTCTTCATTGACTCGTTACCATCAGCTTTACCATCGCCGAAAAAATAGACATACTTTGGCATATTCTCCTCCACTATGTTACAAATGATATATGAATACTTTATATTTCCCGCTCACAGAATTGAATCGGCATAATAATATAAAAGAATTAACGGGTGAATAGCTTTATTGATTTCATATAATGAAGCTGCTATTTCAATGCATTGTTTTAATTCTAAAATAATAGCTGCAAATATACTATATTTTTTTCCCAATTTCTTCAACGAAATGAGAATTACCCTATAAAGTATTTATGGGTTATTGAATTATAAAATGTCACAATATATAATAGAAGTTATGAAACGTCATGGGCTGGCATTACTCATTCACC
>JAUXBV010000132.1 GCA_030619215.1 Fibrobacterota bacterium
GTTAGGTAGTGCTAAGGAGGTTTTGGTTTGGATGTTATCAACTTGAAAGCTCGGCTGAGAACCGGCAGCGGAAAGAGCTATACCCGTAAAATTCGTAATGTGGGATGGATTCCAGCAGTTTATTATGGTCACAATAGAGAGACAAAGAACATTGAAATTGATGCTCGTGAGTTCGCAGCTATTGTCCGTGGCAGGAAGACAACCCATCTTATCAATATTGAACTGCCGGGAGAAAAAAGTGACGGAACGTCTGTAATTAAAGAAATCCAGAGAAATATTATTAAGGATAACCTGTTTTATCATGTAGATTTTCAGCACGTGGCAATGGACGAAAAAATTTCTGTAAATATACCGATACATATTATTGGAACAGCTATCGGTGTTAAGGAAGATGGCGGAATACTCAATCACCCGAAACGTACTATTTTAGTTGAGTGTTTTCCCGGAGATATTCCTGAGTATGTTGAGGTTGACGTCTCGGAGCTTAAAATAGGCGATTCGATTCATGTGAGTGAGTTCAGTGTACTCAATGCTGAAATCAAGGATACACCGGAAGATGTTGTCGCTGTTGTTGTTCACCCGCAGGCTGTAGTAGAAGAAGTGCCGCAGGCTCCTGAGGAAGGCGAAGAAGGAGCCGAAGGGGAAGCAGCAGAAGCTGAAGCCAAGGAAGGCGAAGCGGAAGGTAAGGAAGAGTCAGAGACAAAAGCGAAAAAAGAAAAAGGTGAGACATCCGGTGATAGTAAAAAGAAATAGGTTTTTAATTAGAGAGTTGGGTTGTGTTTTCTCTCATTAAAAAATTTTTTAGAAGGGCACAACCCGGGCTCAATCAGAACGTTTCTTTTATTTTAGCAGGCATAGGTAACAAAGGAGAAAAGTACGGCAACACGCGCCACAATATTGGCTTTTCAGTTGTTGATGCTCTTTTAAAAAAAAGTGAAGTGGTACTGAGAGAAAAAGGATGCCGGTCGGAAATTGTTGTCAGCAGGCTGCCCCATGGAGATGTTGTGTCTATTGTCAAGCCTCAAACGCTGGTAAACAGATCGGGTATAGCGATAAAAGAAGTTTTAACGCGGTATAACCTTCCTTTATCTTCGTGTTTAATAATTATCGATGACTTTAATCTCCCACTTGGAAAGCTTCGTTTCAGGCGGAGTGGAACAGATGGCGGTCATAACGGGCTTCGGTCTATTATATCGGAGATTGGTACCGGTTTTCCACGTCTAAGAATTGGAATCGGACCGTTGCCTGAGAATACGAACATTGTCGATTTTGTGCTCGGCAGTTTTGACAAACAAGAAATTGAAAAGAAGGATGAGGCGGTAAATAAAGCTGCGGATACTGTTCTGTTTTTCTGTAAAAATGGCATTGAGGCAGCAATGAGTAGGTACAATAGAAACAATTAATTGATACATTAAATTATTAACCTAATCCTGCTCCAATTGGAGCCGTAAGACCACAGGAGGCTTTAAATGAAACGAAAGTATGAAACAGTTGTGATTTTCGATGGTTCTTTGCCGGATGATGCTGTTGAGGAAGAGCACAGGAAGGTGGAGGAATTTCTGACAGAGAATACAGACTTTGAGAAAACAGATGTGTGGGGTAAAAAAAACCTTGCTTATGAAATTGATAAGAAGAAGACGGGAAATTATTACCTGTATTTATATGAAGCGGAAGGTAATATCAGCGAACTTCTTAACAAACGGTTTAAACTGAATCGCAAGATCCTGCGTCAAATGACTGTCTTACATGAAAGGGTGCCGGAGATTAAAACAAAGGCAATTGAACCGGAACCGGTTGTAGAGAAAGTGGAGGAATAAAATGCGAAGAAGACATATAAAGAGAAAAAAAAGCTGTTTTTACTGTAAGAATAGTATAGTCCCCGACTATAAAATGGTGGATGTGATAAAGAATGTAACTACAGACAGGGGAAAAATTTTACCTCGACGTATGACCGGGATTTGTGCAAAGCACCAAAGGAAGCTTGCAACTGCAATAAAAAGAGCCCGGCATCTTGCTCTGCTTCCCTTTGTTTCTGAAAACATTGCGTAGTTTTAAAAAGGAGATAAATAGGCATGAAAATAATTTTAAAGAAAGATTATGATAAATTAGGCAAAACAATGGATGTTGTTACGGTAAAAGACGGGTATGCCAGAAATTTTCTTATACCGTCCGGTATCGCAGTCCCTGCGACAGAAGGTAATATGAGTGCGGTGAAAGAGGCAAAAGTCATTGAGCAGAGACGTGACGAAAAAAAGTCTAAAGAGGCAAGGCAACTTGCAAAAAAGATAGAGGATGTTCCCTGTACTATTTCAGTAAGGGTCAAGAGAGATGAAGAAATCTATGGCTCCGTGTCTGCACATGAGATAGCTGAATTTCTCGGCAAAGAAGGTTTTAACATCGAAAAAGCCTCAGTGGAGCTGGAAGAGCCCATCAAACAGCTTGGAGTTTATTCTGTTAAAATAAAAGTCTATAAAGATGTCTATGCTAAATTGAAAGTGTGGGTTGTCAAGGAAGAGGATGAAAAGGCTAAAACAGATTAAAAAACACACTGCAGGTCGTTACCCTACCGTAAGTTAATGGAGAAAAGTGATATGGATTTACATGGATGTTATGTTGCCATTGTAACTCCTTTTGATCCACAGGGCGGTCTTGATGAACATGGACTTCGCTCGAATATTAACTTCTTGATAGAAAAGGGTGTTGCAGGAATAGTTCCGTGCGGGACAACAGGTGAATCGGCTACACTGTCCTGGGAGGAGCATAATCGTGTCGTTGATATTGCCGTTGACGAAGTAAAGGGCCGGGTTACCGTCATAAGCGGCGCGGGGTCAAATAATACCAGGGAAGCGATTGAGGCTGCAAAACATGCGAGAGAAAGTGGCGCAGACGCCATTTTGTGCATTACTCCCTATTACAACAAACCGACACAGGAAGGGCTCTATCAGCATTTTAAAGCAATTACCGAGAAGGCCGCTATACCGACAGTAGTATATAATGTTCCCGGACGAACAGGTATAAATCTTTTTCCGGAGACGCTTGAGAGGTTATGTGAGTTTGAATCTATTATTGCCGTGAAGGAAGCGAGTGGTGATCTGGCTCAGATTTCAGAAATTCACCGGCGGTGCGGCGAAAGAATTACCATCCTTTCAGGGGATGATGCTCTGACCCTGCCGATGCTAGCCTGCGGAGGAAAGGGTGTTATCTCTGTTATCGGGAATATACTTCCTGTTGAAATGTCTGAAATGGTTAAAGCCTTTTTTGAAAGAAGAATTGATGATGCCCTGGCTCTTCACGAACAGCTTCTGCCGATTTCAAAAGCAATGTTTATTGAGACCAACCCCATACCGGTAAAAACCGCAATGAATTATCTTGGTTTAGGTGCAGGAACCCTTCGCCTGCCGCTTGTATCAATGAGTGAGAGCAATAAAAAGAAGCTTATATCCGTACTTCAATCGAATAATGTAAAACCAATTAACGTGAAAGCGCTCTAGTTAAGGTATGGCTGTTAATATTATAATTAACGGCGTTTTAGGCCGAATGGGCAGGGAGATTGCAGG
Organism: Fibrobacterota bacterium; assembly: GCA_030619215.1. Lineage (GTDB taxonomy): Bacteria > Fibrobacterota > Chitinivibrionia > Chitinivibrionales > JANQEN01 > JAUXBV01. The sequence continues at coordinate 3,558 of JAUXBV010000132.1, forward strand.
TATTGTCCTTGCAGATGAGGAAACGCACCTCGTGGGATGTGTCGAAGAGCGAGGGAACCCTGCGATTGGATCGGATATCGGTAGCTTCATCGGTTGTGGTACAACAGGAATTTCAATTACTTCTTCTTTGAAAGATATCCATGTTGATACTGCTGTGGTTATGGATTTTACGGCACCAGACTCTACCAGGGCCTTACTGGAAGAAATAGAAGGAACGGGAATAGGTGTTGTCACCGGCACGACAGGCTTGACAGATGGTGATATGGAGCTGATGGAAAAGGTATCCAAAAAAAACGCTGTTCTTTTCAGCCCCAATATGAGCCTTGGTATTAATTTTCTTTTTTACCTGACGAAGATTACAGCAGAGAAACTCGGAGACGATTTTAATATTGAAATTATCGAAACACATCATAAATACAAGAAGGACTCACCAAGCGGTACTGCAAAGCTTCTGGGTGAAATTGCATCAAAGGCTATCGGTTGCTCTGATAACGAGACGATAAAACATGGCAGGACTGGTTTTATTGGTGAGCGCCCTTTAAAAGAGATTGGCATGCATTCTATTCGCGGTGGCGATATTGTGGGAGACCATACCGTTCTTTTTGCCGGTTCAGGAGAGCGGCTTGAACTCAAGCACACAGCCCACAGCAGGTTAACTTTTGCACAGGGTGCGGTGAAAGCTGCCAAATGGTTACATTTAAAAGGTCCCGGTTTCTATTCAATGCACGATGTGCTGGGATTTTAACGTTGCATTTCATAACACGCGGGAATGTTAATCTTATGCGCTGTAAATTACTTCTTTTTGCTTTTTTGCTATCTCTCATTCTTCCCTTTTTTCTATTTGCCCAGGATACATCATCCATCAATAGCAAAACAGAAACGACTTCTTTACAGGGGGTAGAAAAGAGCGGCAGCCAGGATGAAGAGGATGTTTCCAAAAAGGAGCAGAAAGAAGATGTAATTATAGAAGAGGAGAGTGAAGAGGATATTATTGAAGAAGAGGATATTACTAAAGATGTAATTACAGAAGAGGATATTATAGAAGAGGCTTCGGAAAAAGAAACACCAAAGAAAGAAGTTACCGAAGAAGATATTTCAGAAGAGCCTTTAGAAAAAGAAGAGCCGAAAGAAGAGGTTATTGCCGAAGAGCCGAAAGAAGGAATTATTAAAGAAGAAGATGTTACGGAAGAGGATATTATTGAAGGGGTTTCGGACAAAGAGAAGCCGGTGGAGGAAGTTGTTGCCGAAGATGAGAAAATAGATACTGTTAAGTCTCCTTCTGTCACTCCGGAAGAAGGGATTGTGAAGGAAATTGAAGAGAGTGTCGAAGGTGAAAAAGGCGCTGAGGAGGAAAAAGATACTGTTTCAGAAGAAGCATTCATTGAAGAAGAAGATATGGATATTATTCTTGAGGAAGATGAAGGCCTCCTTATTGTTGATGATAAAGAGGAGTTTTTTATAACAGACGAGCCGGCGGAAAGTACCGTTGTAGAAGAAAAATTGCTTAAAGAGAAAGACGACACCGTTACTGCCGAAGTAACACCTTCGGAGGAGACAGGCGAACAACCGCAAAAGGAGGAGGCCTTAGTTCCGTCTGAACTGGAGGTTATAGAGGAAGAGATTAGTACTGAAAAACCGGAAGTGGCAATCGGGGGAATACCTGATAAAGGAAAGCCTCCGGTAACTACTACAATTGAAAGAGCCCGATCAATCGATTTTGCAAAGAATCTGAAGGATTATCGCTCCCCTAAAAAAGCGATGTTCATGTCTCTTTTACTGCCCGGGCTGGGGCAGGCCTATACAAAGAAATATTGGAAAACAGCCCTGTTCGGTGCAATCGAGGCTTCTCTTGTTGGTTTTGCGGTTAAAAATGCGGTTGACGGAAGAGATAAGATGGAGGATGCACGGAACTTTGCTGATGACCATTATATTGTTCAAGATTTCTTTAAATTCTATGAAGATTTTATAACATTTGTCAGCCCAGAGTCTATCGATGTGGATATAGAAATTGTATTTGGAGACTCGTTAAGCAATTATAAGGAGAAATTTACCAATATTACCGGTAAAAGTCATGATGTTGATGAAAGAAAAGATTTTGATAAATTTATTGGTGATGATGAATCACCGTTCGTACAAGGATGGGATGATTGTGAACCTTCCTTTTCTTCTGCCGGATATAATTTAACAGACACTTTGTATTCATATAATTATAAGTATTTTAGCGATGATACTTTATGGGTTATTAGCAGATATATAAACGACACCGTTCTTGTTAAGGATGGAATTTATGGATATTCAAAGAATCAGGGAAAATATGCCGATATGATCAGTCAGTCAAATCGTTTTTATGATGTTTCAAGATATCTGATCTTTTTCCTTGTTGCCAATCACGTCGTCTCTGCTGTGGATGCCTTCATATCGGCGCGGGCTTTCAATGATAAGCTGTTGCATAAAGAGAGTTTTTGGCAGCGAATAGATATTGACCATCAAGTTGCATTTGCTCAAGATGGTTTTCACTCAAGGCTCGGAATAAGGGTGCGATTTTGAAAATGCTGTTAAAAATCATTCTGTTTCTTACAATCATTACCTTTTACACTGTTCCCTTACATGCCCAGGTGGTTGTTGAAGAGACGATTACTACCGACACGGTTGACATCTTTACAAGAGGAGATAAAGACCGGCAGGGCAGGAGATTCCCTAAATTGGCTATGCTGATGAACCTTGTTCTGCCGGGCCTTGGCCACCAGTACCTGGGTGATGAAAAACGGGCAATGGTCTATTTCTCTACTGAAGCACTTTTGGTCTTCGGTATGGTTTTTTCTGAGAGCTATTCCAACAAGATGTATAGGAATTCCAAAAGCTATGCATGGAGATATGCTGATACAAAATGCACTAAAGATCCGGGGAATGAGTACTGGAAGATTATCGGCAGCAAATATTACATGAGTTATAAAGAGTTCAATAATGAAATGGAGCTTATCGGCGAGACGGACATGAAGTATGTTGAGCCGGATGAGATCTGGTATTGGGAGAGCGAATATTATCAGGAGACCTATCGGGAAATGCGAGAGGCGGCAACGAGCTTTCATGTGGTTTCTTCATTTTTTCTGGGAGGAATGATACTTAACCGTGTTGTATCATTTATTGATGCCCGTATTGCTTCCAAATACGATACGTACCAAACCGGGCGAAATGAGATAGAAATTCTGCCATACTATTCTCTCAACGATAAAGAAGTTGGCGTGTCTATTACCGGAAATTTTTAGCGAACCCTCCTTTAATTACACCACGAAGTAGCCACAGGTACGCAACACTTGCAGGCTGACCAGTGAAAAACCCAATTTTGCTGAACACTTCATACTATATAAACTCAATTCTTTACCTTATTATCAATAAAAGTGCTTGTACCATATATAATCGGATGTTATATTTATCTTATACAATATATTGTATAAAAGAATAGGTGCTGGTTGTATTTAAGAGGATATAATAGTTAATATTTTTGAAAATAGAAATCACTTTTAATAATTCAAAGGGGTTTTGCTTATGAAATGTCCTTTTTGCGGGCATGAACAGGATAAAGTTGTTGACTCCCGATCCAGTAAGGAAGGACGCGCTGTTCGGCGCAGGAGGGAGTGCCTGAAGTGTGAAGGAAGATTTACTACCTATGAGTATATTGAGAATTTTCCTTTAACGGTTGCTAAAAATGACAAGAGAAGGGAGCCGTACGACCGGCAGAAATTATTGCAGGGCATATTATCCGCGTGCAAGAAACGCCCGATCAGCATGAAGAAAATTGAGAGTATCGTCGATAAAATTGAAAATGAGATAGACAAGCTATCACGGTCGGAGATTCAGTCGTATGAAATAGGTAAGCTGGTTATGGATGCGCTGTACCAGCTTGATGACGTTGCGTATGTGCGTTTTGCTTCAGTGTATAGAAAGTTTAAGCACAAGGATGAATTCATTTCAGAAGTAAAGGATCTGGAATCTAAAACTGCCAAGAGTACGTAATCTCAATTTTCAGGAAGGTATTATTCACAGGGAATAATACTGCCGGAAGGATTGGAAGTATCAAAAAAGTCCTCTTTAAAATAGTAATATCCCTGTTCATCATTTGAGTAAAATTCAGTTGTTTCTTCCGTAAAAAAGGTTCGTAAGGCGGAATCCTTATCAGTACTCTCAATTATACGGTGTATAAACTGGTTTTTTTCTCCGGGTGCAAGAAATACAACTGAAAATTTTGGCATAGTGTAATTCCCTAACGAAAGAGTAAAAATTTTTTAAATAGATAGATTAAAATTTAAAAGATTAGTAATATCATATAAAAAATAAATATTGCTTCAATAGTAAAAGGAAAATTATTAAATGATGA
>JAUXBV010000239.1 GCA_030619215.1 Fibrobacterota bacterium
TCGGTATGGTTTGCCATACGGATCGATCAGAGGGGCTTTTAATGACCTGTTCAGCCGTGTTGATGATATAAAGGTTCAATACAATATTGGCGAGATAAACATCGAAGATGATACATCAAGGGTACTGATGGATGTATGGGTGAGTGGAGAGGTTTCAGGTATCAGGCAGGATATTGTAGGTGATGAAGATAAAGCCGGGCGCCTGGAGCTGGTCCTTAAGAAAAATTATACGAAGTGGCTTATAATTACGTCTGAGTGGAAAAATCTTCAAGCTATTAAAGGCATTGATGCTATGCCTTATATACCTTTGAAATGACAGTCGACTAATAAAATCCTAAAAATCTTCACATTAAACCTATAATAATTAATTCATAATACTTTTTAGTAATTCTATACAACCCCTTTTAATTATTTATATTCTAGAACTAAACAAAAGTAACAATTGTCCCATTATTAAAATATTTTGACGCATTTTTACTTATAAGGGGGAACGATGAGAGTCAAATTCCTGTTAATCAGTATTGTGAGTATCTTGTTATTGCTGGTAAGCTGTGCGAACTATAAGCTTCTTAAACCTGAACCTTTATTATCCTCCGAAGAAGGGAGTTATATCGAGCTGAAGGATAAGAAGAAGGATTTTAAATTAAAGGAAGGGAAAAAATATTTCATCGAATTTCCTGCTCCGAAGGAGAATAATTTCTACCTGGTTCTAACCATACCCAGTAAAAAGTACTATAACAGCTTCTTAACCACCAAGCTTGAAAAGAAAAAATTCCCCGGTAAAAAAATTGAAGACGAGACAACCAAGCCCGAAAGGATGAGTGTTATTCCGATTGATAAGAGTGCACCGGTATATTACTGGTTGATAGATCATATCAGGCAGGATGTTGAACTGAGAATGGAGTATCGTTATGTTCCCCAGTGGCGTTTTAAGTTTGAGAATAAGCATGCGGAATTCAATGAGACTCTGAAAAAGAACAGGGTCAGCCGTACTATTTTTAAAACATTGGGAACATCTTTTCATTTTAATAATTTCAATTTTAAACTTGTCATGGATACTGTTGCCAAACATACTGAAGCGTTGAATAAGATGCATAAAGAGGTACTGGCGATTGAGAGTGTTTTCCCCCCGGATATTGTCAAGTCGACTGATAAAGCGTACCTGGATTATAAAAAGCTGAAAAAAGAACTGGAAGAGGAGATACAGTTTCAGAATAATTTTGTGATAATGTTAAATGCTTTTGACAAGGAATATAAGAGCAGGCGTAATCCGGTTGAGTTTATTGGCTATGTGGAAGATTTTATTAAATTTTTCGCAAAGAAGAAAGAGTATCCGGATAATGTATTCAAAGAGGGCCGGACGGTTTTCAAGGGCCGGCTCGGTGAGATTGTGCCGTTTTATGAACAGCGCTTATCCGGAAAAGATGATGTTGAGCCGTTTGATCAAAAGCTGTACAAGCTGAAGGAATTCAATCGTATCGACACTTTATTTACACTTTCAGAAATACAAGCCCCGGCAAACTTTACTAATCTGTTAAAATTTATAAATGGTTTTGATAAAAGGAGCAATGCGCTTGACTATTTAAAAAAGGGCCTTGCAAAGCTCCATAAAGCAATACTTGATTTACCTGAAATGCCGACGAATGAATATTTCCCCGACATTGTATCAAAAGCGGTAGCTATACAGAAGAAAATGCCTCCGCTGTTGGGGCAGGAGTATGGTAAATACCTGGGCTATAAATGTTCACAGGCGCTTAACAAAGCAATTGATCAGTTTAAAGTGGAAATCGGGAAACGCATTGGCGAATATAGAGAAGCCGAATCGCTTGTGCCGCAGGTTAATGCGTATAAAAGCACGCTTGATTATAAAGAGATGCTTGCCCTGTTAAAGCCCAATGCCCATCTTGATTTCTTAATGGAAAAGTACAGGGGAATTGACACACTGTCGGTAAAGCAACAGGATAAGGAGGTCAGGGATGCCCTGGCAGACTATCGCTGGTCACAGGCTGAAGCCGGATTGACAAGGCTTCATCATGATAACAACTTTCTCAATCCTTCGGCAGTGTTTGCATTAAAAGATAGAACAGTGAAAGACCTGGAAGACTCGCTCTACATTACTGTTGACAGGATATCACGCTATCGTGTCAATAAGTTCCTTGAGGAGAAAATAGATACTCTTGAACATATAGACTCTTTATATAACGATTCGGTTTTTCTTCCGGCGTATAGCGTTACTTTTTCAACGGGTACAAAACGCGAATTGATACAGCGCAGGGAAGACCTTATTGTACACCTGGCAAAGCAGAAAGAGAATGAGTTCCCTATGAAAGCGGTGAAGTTGCTTTATGAGAGGTTTATTAAAAGCCCCAATGAAAAGGGCGTTGCAATGGCAAGGGCGATTGTCACCCACGGCGAGCATTATAAGGGAGATGACAAGAAGACCAAAAGGCGGATTGCCGAGTGTAATCCCTGGTCATCAAAGTGGATTGTCAAACCCAAACAGTATAGAAAAGTATTTGCATTGCCGGTTACCGATAATAAACGCGGAGTAAACAGATACTTTCTCAGGTTGAATTTGCGGATTCCTACGGAAGCGAAATTTCCCGTTTATGATATCTACATCAAGCTTCCCAAAGAGGTGGCAAGGAATGCAGCGACCGAGCAATGGTATGAGAAGGTTTTGCTTAATAAAACACCTTTGAAGAATGAAGGGCGTTTTACGATTACCGCACCCACTGCTGAAAATAATTATGAGTGCCAGATGGGCCCTGCGAGTATGAAAAAGGATTACAATAATTTCCTTGACATCTATTTTAAGCATAATTCTTTCAAGGTGTTTACAGTCAGTGTAATGGCTCAGAAGCCGATTATTAAGAAACATTAAACCTATAGAGACAGGAGCGCTTAATGAAAAAAGTTATCATTATTCTAAGCATTGTTATTGTTGCTGCTGCGGCGGGTCTTCTATACTTTTTTATATTTATGAAAGACCTTAGTGATAGTATTATAATCCCGTATATCGCCCACCAGAAGCCCAGAATCGACCCCCATGTGTCAAGTGTGGTGCCGATCGCCGATAAACTTGACGAAGTGATGTTTGACGGACTGTTTAATGTTTCCGCCAATCCGAGCGGCATTACCTATGAAGACGGTTTGGGAGAGCTCATGGGGATTGACGAAGATAATATCGTAGCGCTGCGCCTCAAACCGCAGGTAAAGTGGCATTCCAGCTTCAACGTCATGATGGAGAAAAAGAAAATTACCGTTAGCGAGAAGAGCGCGGTCTATTATACGGCAAAGGATTTGAAATTTACACTTCGCCGGATTAAAAAATTGGGCAGCCTGTCACCCGATTACATACTCGTTTCACAGGCTGTTGAGGATCTTGACTTCACCGGCCCCGATGAGAATGATGAAATTCGGTTTCAATTCCGCGGAGACCGTATCTGGACGGATGATGATATAAAAGAGGTTTTGTCGTTTAAGATATTACCGGCCAATTCCGAGCTGAATGCCCCAATGTATAAAAACGGTACCGGCCCCTATTTAATGGCGGGGGAGTATGAAGATGCAATTTACTTTTATAAAAACCTTGCAGGCAATGCGCATTTGACCAATGTTATTTTGCGGCCTTTTATTGATAACAGCACCTATACGACTGAAATAAAAAATAAAAATATCAACTCTCTGCTGAGCACCCCTTTTGGAAGTGTTTCACCCCTGCTCAGTGATACGGGAGATTTTTTCTCTAAATCAAGTATTGCCACCTGTTTTTTTGCTCTTTTTCATAATGTTGAGCGTTTGTCATTACAGCAGCGTTTTGAATTGCGCAAGCTGGTTGACAATGTAAAAATAGTGGAAAGATTCTTTAAGATCAATACGGAGCAGCAGCGGCACATTGCTGATTACAAAGGTAATGTTAATAATTATAGTGATTATCTCAATTACAGCATTTTTCCTTCAACCTCATACTATGTGCAGGAAAAAATTGTTTTGCCGCTGAAGCATCATGAGGAGCCTGACGCTTCTCTCCTGCCCGATACGGTCAGAGTTCAGACCTGCCTGAATTTTGGCTCCCGTGAAGAACTGGCGGAGCTGGTGGAGATTTTTAACGACCCGTCACTGTTCGGTGGTAAGATTAAAGTAACCGCTGTTCAGAATAAAGATATAGCCCTTGGAAATTATGACGCTGTTCTGGTGCCGATCAGCGGGTACAGAAGCAATTTCCTGTTTGATTTATATAATATCTTTTTCCGTGAGCCGACATTTGCAGCCCAAAAGATACATTTGAAAACATATATCGATGACAATGGGGAGAGAATTATTGATGAACGCACCTTTACCGCTAGTAAGAATTTTTTCCGCCTGGACCTGGGCGAGGAAACTGAAGGTACGGAGCAAATCAAGACATTGCTTGATTATATCTATGGATTTATGGCCACGCGTGAAGTCGGCGATAAGCAGGAATATGCCAAGCGCGTTGATGAGCTTGACCAGGAGATGGCGCTGGGATGCTGGCTGTTTTCACTTCCGTCAATGGCCTATTTCAGGACGCAGTTCGATGCTTCGAGCATCGACCTTTATGGCGTTGCATCGCAGCTTTCGACTATTGAGAAGTGGCAGGAGAGAATGAAGAAGTAAGAATTGGAGCCTTAAAGGATTAAAATAATGGGGCGCTGGAGTATTGGTTAAAATTAGTACAAGCTCTTGAACAAAAAAGGGAGAAGGGTGAATGGGTTGATAATTTACAGGCAAGGGAAGATATGGCTATTTATGAATGTGATGAGATTAACTAACATGAATCTATTATATAAATATTTTTCAATCTTATTTTCCCATTACTCCATTACTCCATTATTCCAACACTCCATGAAGATAATTGTACATATAATCTTACTTATTACATTATTGTTGTTAACTCCGGATATTCTCGCACAAGAGAGCGCTGATTTTATTATTTCAGGGAAACCTCAGGTCTATACAATCCTTAATAAATATGAACAGTCTCTTAATGATGCGGAAAGGGAACTTTTCAGGCCATTTTCCCCTCTGCAAATAATCAATGCAGAGTATACATTAGGTGATGGAATCACTTCCGCACAAAAGGTTCGCTTTAGCGGTGATGTCTACTTTTTTTTAAAGGATGATGATGGTAAATTAGTCGGTGGTAAAAAAGACCCATATCGCCATACTTTTAGAAAGTGCAGAATTATCGAAGATACGATAAGAGTTGTAAAAGATAGAGCAATTCTTCTTTCACAGAAGTATCCTTCTGACGGTAAACGAGTCTATATGGGAAAAGGCACTTTAGTAATAAGACTGTTTAAATACCAAAATTATTATTGTGTAAAATATATCGCTAAAAAGGTAATGTATGGCTGGTGTTCCCTTTCGGATAAAAGTGCCTGGAAACGTGAAATCCGTGTTAAAAAAGTAGATACCACTTTGAAATCCGAGTTGGCGGAGCGAATTATTGAAAGAATAAATTCTGCCAATGAGAAGTATGAACAGTATTTCGAGCGTTTCAACAAAATAACAGGAAAACAGAAATCCATTCCCCGGTGGCGCTATTCTTATGACGATGAATTAATACGCTGTACCTTGACAAACCCATATAAAGATTCAGATCAGCTTGAAGAAAGCACCCAGTATCTTGTCCACGATATTGAGAATCTTTTAATTGGTAAACCTTTTAATGTTCGCTATCGGAATGGAGAGATACTTGTTCAGTTAAGAGATTAGTGAAAAGAGGGGGGGTTAAGATTTCAGATTTCAGATTTCAGATTTCAGATTTAAAAAAAGACAAAAAACCATTTTCAGATTTCAGATTTTAGATTTAAGATTTAAGATTTAAAAAAAGGCAAGAAAACATAGTCCAAATTAAAAGAACAAACA
>JAUXBV010000517.1 GCA_030619215.1 Fibrobacterota bacterium
GTCTATTGAACTGTTATGGATCATCCCGATTGTTTCTGCAGCCTTTGCAATATTCACTATAGTTATTAATTTGCAGAAAAGAGATGAAAACGAAACGGACACTTTCGATTTCCGTGATTTAAGGCAGGAAGTTGATGAGTTTAATAGCGGCATGGTGGTTGACTTAAAGGCACCAGTAGCTTCTGCAGAAAAACGGTTAAGTAAAATTGAGAGTACGATTCAGCTTGTCTCAACAGCGCTTTCCAATCAGCAGAAAGTGATTGAAAATTTCCAGGGCAAAGACGATACTTTGGAAAATGAGCTCAATGATTTAAAAGAGAAACTGATAGAGCTCCAGAACGAATATGATATAACGATCAGTGAAAATTATTCTCTCAGGGCACACCTGAATAAGGTTGAGAAGGAGAGGGAGAGAAGAAGGAGTTCATCAGGTGCAACTGCTAAAGGTGACATGTCTCAGGATACTGATGCTATTGAAATTAGTAAAGTGTTAAATATGAAAATATATGAAGAAGACCGCAAGCTGGATCCATCGAAACCCTCAGAACTTGATGATACTTCAGAAATTAACCTTTCAAAGTATAATAACTAGCTTTCTTAAAGAATAATTAGCGTTTATTTACACTTTCATCTCTTTTTAACCGCTTCAATAGCAAAATACTACAAAATATTGTGGTTTTCATTTTATTAAACACAATATGATCTACATTTTTTACTAAAACCTATTATATAACTAATTCTTCTCCATCTTTCAATTTTTTGATAATAAAAAGTTGTTGACATGGATTATATAATTATGTATTATTAGGGGGAACAGTGTTTAATCGTGGGTAATTGTGGATAAGGAGAATTATTTTGTCCAGGTTTCGTGGAAAATTTGTTTACACAATCGACTCAAAGGGTCGCGTTAATATCCCATTCAAATTCCGTAAAGTCCTTTCACCGGGTGCTAATGAAACTTTTGTGGTAAGCCGCGCTCCCAATGACTGCCTTCGTGCATACCCGAAGGACGCATGGGATAGCTATGAAGATGAACTCGCATCCAGGCCGCAGACCCCGGAAACACTGCAGCTTCATCGCCTGCTTGGCAATACATTATCAGAATCGACTCTTGACAAACAGGGTAGGATAAAGCTTGATGCCGAGCAGATTGCTATTGCCGGATTGGTAAAGAGTATAACCCTTATAGGATATACCGGATATATTGAAATATGGAGCACGGAACGCTTTAACGAATACATCGATAAAGCCGATGATTTTGACAAGGTATTCTTCCAGTCTGTTGAGGCGGGCCTGCGTGCAAAATGATAACAAGGAATGAATACCATGTGCCGGTGTTGTTGGAGGAGAGTATTGAAGGATTGGCAATTAAACCGGATGGTATTTATTTGGATTGTACTTTAGGCGGTGGTGGACATTACAGAAGGTTAGCTGAAATGCTTGACAAGGACGGGATCGTGATTGGTATAGACAAGGACCCGGAAGCACTTAAATGGGTTTGCGATCACCCCCCCTATGTTAAATCACAAATGTTGCTGGAGCAGAGCAAATTCTCGGAATTCGACAAAGTCCTCAAAAAACATTCCATAAAAAAAATTGACGGATTAATCATTGATTTAGGTTTGTCATCACGTCAAGTTGACAATCCGCGCAGGGGCTTTTCATACAAGGCCGATACACCATTGGATATGCGGATGGACCCTCAGAGTAATATGACTGCCGAAAAAATAATTACAGAGAGCAGCGAGGAAGAGTTATCGGGAATATTAAAAGATTACGGTGAAATAAGAAATCCTCAAAGAATGGCCTCCGCAATAGCCCGTTTTTCAGGAAAGGAAAGAATAGCAACATCCGGTGATTTACGGAAGTGCATCGAGAATGAATATGGCACACCGGTAAAGTACAAGGTGTTGTCAAAGCTTTTTCAGGCCCTGCGAATAGCGGTTAACAATGAGTTGGAGGAGCTTAGAACATGTTTGCATAAAGCTGTTGAGTACCTGAATAAGGGCGGGCGCCTTGTGGTAATAGCTTACCACTCTCTCGATGATAGAATAGTTAAGAATTTCATGAGGGATTATGAGCGGAAGTGTGTTTGTCAACCATACGAGCCGATTTGTAAGTGTAATAGACCTGCGGTGCTCAAGCGTATAAACAGGAAAGCTATTCGTGCTTCGGTCAATGAAATTGGAAGAAATCAGAGGGCCCGTTCTGCCTTATTGCGAATTTGCGAAAAGGTAGTATGAAATTACATAGAAACCAAAAAATGAAATGCCGATGAAATCAAAATCTAATACAAAACAAAAACTGAAAGAGAAGGTAACAGCGAAAGTGGGGGGAAGGCTTCTTCATTTTTTCAGATACTTTCTTACTGCTGCAATACTTATTGCAGTTGTGGTCATTCTGCCACTTTCACTTGTCTGGAAGCAGGTGTATATCACGAGAACGTCAATGCGCTTTGATATGCTGAGGGATAGCTTAGCTGTGCTGGATAAGGAAATTGCCGCATTAAATATAAAGGTGGAGCGGTTATCAAGAACTGAAAGAATCGAAAAAATTGCCAGGGAAGCCCTTGAGCTTGATTATCCATCGTCAAAAGAGATTGTTGTCGTACGTCCCGGAAAAAAGGATCAGAAGGGTTTTATTCTGGATTCTTCGTTCTGGGCGGTAATAAGGAAATCTTTAAAACCGGAAAAAGGATAAATGAATAAAGCCCGACTCATCTTTGTCTCTTTTCTATTAGCGCTTTGTTTTTGTCTCCTCATAGGCCGCCTTTTTCAGGTTCAGATTTTTAAAGGCGGTGAGTATGCAAAAAGGTGCAGGCAGCAGTCAAAACTCAGAACGCTTATTTATGCGAGGCGAGGCTCTATTATGGATCGCAAAGGGCGAACCATGGCAAAGAGCGTATCCGGTAAGCGCCTTTACCCGTATGGAGATTTGGCAGGAGCAGTGCTGGGATATACCGGTAAAGACGGGAACGGTCTCGCCGGTGTAGAATATGCTTTCGATACCTTTCTTATGGGAGAGGACGGATGGCGTATCGTTCAAAAGGATGGTATCAACAACCGGTATTCAAGGATAGGTATGCCCAACAAGCCCTCCGAAAATGGCAGTGATATTTATCTTACCATTGATGTTCAGGCACAGAAAATTGTTGGAAAAGTATTGAAACAGGCGGTAGAAACATTAAAAGCCAAGGGTGGTATGTGTATTATTATGGATCCTGAAACCGGCAGTATTCTGGCAATGGCTAATGAACCGTCATTTAATCCCAATACCTGGAAAAACTGTTCACCAGGGAATAGGTCAAATCGCTGCATCTCTTATAACTATGAACCGGGATCAACATTTAAAATCA
>JAUXBV010000524.1 GCA_030619215.1 Fibrobacterota bacterium
GGCCATTTGCTCATGAATTTATAAATAAATGTCTAAATTTCACTGGGAGCAATCTAAAAGGCGGCCTAATGAAACAAAAAATAGATTCCTGTTTAGCTAAAGCAAAAAGAGCAACCTACAAACGTCGTTTCCCAAGCCATAATTTTGGAATGGTTGGTTTTATTAAAGAATTGGTAGATGAACTCGGTGTTGATATGATTACCAGTCCTGAGAGAGGGAGTAAAGTGCCACAGCAAAAACCAAAATTCAAACGCATGGAAATTGGACCGGGGCAAGTATTTATAATAAAAAATGATGTTTTGGAATTTTCGAATTCTAATTCAGGTATGATACGTTGACTCTTGTTTCTGTGATAGTGGTAAATTGGAATGGGAAAGAGCTGCTGCAGGACTGTCTGGGAGCCCTGCAGCAGCAGACGTATCGCTATTTCAGAGTGATCCTCGTGGACAATGGTTCAAATGACGGCTCGGTTGAATTTGTTAATTCTTGTTATCCCGATGTAAAGACGATTTCTCTGCCTGATAATGTTGGTTTTTCCGCTGCGAACAATATAGCAATAAAGACTGTTGATACCCGCTATGTGGCCCTGCTTAATAATGATGCGGTTCCAGATCCGTCGTGGTTGGCGGAACTTGTGGAAACGCTGGAGGCACATCCACGTGTGGGTTTTGCGGCATCAAAAATGCTCTTTCATGACCGGCCGCATGTTATTGACAGGGCCGGGGATGGATATACAGAAGCAGGTGTAGCGCTTTTGCGGGGACGTGGTACGACGGCTGACGGATTTGACAGATGTGAACCGGTTTTTGGCGCGTGCGCCGGCGCCGCGCTCTATAGAACCGCTATGTTTGACGATGTCGGTCTTTTTGACGAGGATTTCTTTCTGCTCTATGAAGATGTGGATCTGAGTTTCAGGGCGCAGCTCAGGGGGTATCAGTGTTTGTACGTTCCGGACGCGATTGTATACCATAAAGTCAGCAGGAGCGTAGTGCGTGACTCTCCTGTTTCCGTGTATTATGGACATCGTAATGTAGAATGGGTCTATGTGAAAAACATGCCGGGCCGTCTGGTGGCAAGAACAATAGTTCCACATATCATTTATGGATGGACGGCATTCATCTTTTTTATGATGACCGGAAGAGCCAGAGAATTTGTCAGGGCAAAATTAGCTGTGCTCCGAAGTATGAAAGGTTTGTTGAAAAAGCGACGTGAGATTCTGAAGAGAAAAAGCGTTGATGACAGGTATATATGGAGCCTGTTTGAAAAGGAAAGGCTGTTATCACGTTCGATCAAACGATTGAAAAAACATACATAACATGGGGCGAGAAAAGGAATACGGGGAGTACAGTAATGGAACAGATCCCTTCGCTTCTTAGCCTGATATATGTAAAAAGCCATTCGATGGAAGTTACCTTGTTGGCGGTATGGTAAGAGTATAATGAAAAAACAGTCTATTAAGAAGGATTCAACGGTGGATATTTCCATCTGCATGGTCTCTTTCAATTCGGAGAATGTTCTTTCCAATTGTCTGAAATCCATTTATGCGTCGAGCCCGTCCGTAACCAGGGAAATAATACTTGTCGACAATAATTCTGTTGATGGAACAGTGAACATGGTAAAAAGCGCGTTTCCCGATGTAAAACTTATCGTGAATAATAAAAATGTGGGTTTTTCAAAAGCAACCAATCAGGCATTGCGAATGAGCGGCGGGAGGTATCTTCTCTGGCTGAACTGTGACACGGTTATTGCTCGTGATTTGCTGGGTGTCATGATGAGTTTTCTTAAAAGTCACCCGCCTGCCGGCATAGTTGGACCGAAAGTATTAAACAGTGACGGGACCTTTCAGCCGCAATGCAGAAGAGGATTGCCGACCCCATATGCGTCACTGGGATATTTCCTGGGCATCGATAGAATATGGCCCGATAATCGAAGGTTGTCTCAATATCTGCTCCGCTATCTGCCTGAAGATGAAGCAAACCGGGTGGATGCTGTTTCAGGATGCTGTCTGCTGGCACGGCGCGAGGTTTATACAAGGACAGGCTGTATTGATGAAGATATATTCGGTTTCGGTGAAGATATCGAGTGGTGTGTCCGCGCCCGTAAGGCGGGATGGGAGGTATGGTATTGTCCCGGATCCTCCATAATTCACCTTAAGGGTGAAGGGGGAGTTCATACCGCGCCTTTTAATAAAGATCTCGCAATGCACAAGGCAATGATAGTGTTTTTCCGCAAGCACCTTTCAGATAAATACCCTTTTTACATATCTTTCATTGTTGTTGCCGGAATTATTTTACATCTCATGGTCGCTCTGGGTCAAACCGCTGTAAAGAGGGTATTGAAAAACAGATCGGTTGATGTGGTGACCGCGGAGGAGATCAAGAAATCATAATGAAGGTTTTAATAACAGGCGCTTCAGGGATTATCGGTTCCTCACTGGCTGATCGGCTTAAATATGAAAACGAAGTAACAGGAACATACTATAACAGTAAACCCCTTGACAGACTCGGAATTGCCTGGGAGAGGCTGGATATCGGTGATCAAGCGGAAGTTACCGCGTTGTGTAAAAAATATTCTCCCGACGTCGTCATTCACTGCGCGGCCGTGGTGCACCGGAAGGCCGGAGCCGTCGACGCCGCCACCTATACGCGGGTGAACAGCGCGGCTACGGAGAATCTTGCGAGGGCCGCCGCCCTGAGCAATCCTTCAGTTCATTTTGTCTTTATGTCTTCCGTATCGGTGTATGGTGATGAGGGTCTGTCTGCTCCGGTTTCAGAAGAACACCCGTGCAATCCTGCAGACGATTATGCCATAAGCAAGCGGGACGCCGAGATCAGACTTGAAGAGATGTTTACAAAGGGTGATATCGGAAATGTCACCATACTGCGTCTGGCCTCGGTGTATGACGTCGGAATAACGTTTCTCCTGGTCCGCCGCGTAAAGGGCCCGGGTGTCTTCATCCGGTATGGCACGGGTACGCAGAGAATATCCGCCCTTGCAAGGCCGAACTTGGTGGATTTTATGGAATTTATCCTGAGAGAGCCCGCGACTGAGGGGTTTGATGTGCTGAATGTATGCGACGAAAGACCATGCCGGTTTAACGATATTATAAGGACCTTCAAGACAGAAGGGACTTATCGCGGCAGGCCCGTGATTTCTGTTCCCCTGCCTGTGGTGTGCTTTGCGTCCCGTATAGGGGGAAAAGTACTCAGGTGCAGAGAGGCCTGGCTTCGTTCCTGTTATAATAAGATTTCTTCGGATATGGTGTTCAGCAATGAAA
>JAUXBV010000192.1 GCA_030619215.1 Fibrobacterota bacterium
CAAGGCTGTGGTGCTTACTGCGGAAGAGATCATCGACTATGTTGACAAGAAAGGTGTAGAAGCGGCAGCAAAGGAAGTCGATGTAGTTACCACCGCCACATTCGGCCCTATGTGTTCGTCGGGATGTTTCCTGAACTTCGGGCATTCCAAACCGAAGATCCGCATGTCGGAAGCCTGGATTGAGGATGTCCTCGTCTATACAGGCATTGCGGCTGTTGACGTTTATCTCGGCGCAACACAGATACGTTACGGTGATCCGGCGAACATGTATCACCCGGGGGAGTTTCGCTATGGCGGCGGTCATGTTATAGAGGATCTCATTGCCGGAAAGACGCTTCAGCTCTTTGCGCTCTCCTATGGAACCGATGACTACCCGCTGCGTGAGCTTCGCACCTACTTTACCATTGACGACCTGAACCAGGCCATCATGGTCAATCCCCGCAACTGCTACCAGAATTACAACGTGGCAATAAATGATTCGGATAAAACAATCTATTCTTATATGGGATGCCTTGAGCCCAACAGAAAGAATGCAAGTTATTGTTCTGCAGGCCAGCTTTCACCGCTACTTAACGATCCTTACTATGACACGATTGGGGTGGGAACAGGAGTCTGGTTAGCTGGTGCACATGGTCATGTTTATGCAGAGGGAACTCAACACGCAGGCAGCTGTGAGAGAACACCTAACGGAGTCCCCAAAGAAGGTGCAGGCACCCTGGCATTGACCGGCGACATGAAGCAGATGCGTCCGGGGTTCGCGCGGGGGGTATCTTTTCGCGGGTACGGCATATCCCTGGCTGTGGGAGTAGGAATTCCAATTCCCATTTTAAACGAGGATATACTGAAGAGAACATGCGTCCGCGACAATGACATACTGGCGCCGGTAATTGATTACAGCGATGACTATCCGCAGAAAACCGGCAAGGTTATATGCCATGTCAGCTATGAGCAATTGCGAAGCGGTGAGATAGAAGTTGAAGGGAAAAAGGTTGCCGTGGGCTCACTCTCCTCATACCACAAGGCTTTGGAGATTGCAAATTTATTAGCTGATGAGATAAGGCGCGGTGATTTTTTCGTTACTCAGCCTATTTCATCTCTTCCTAAGGACACTGCAATGAAATCACTTATGGCAAAGGAGAAACCAGCATGAGTGAGACCGTAACAAAAAAAATGATGCTTTATTTCCCAAAATGTGAAGTTGAGACGCCCATCATTTACTACCTGGTAAAAGACCATGATCTTATGGTTAATGTATTTCGTGCAAAGGTAACTCCCGAAGAGGAGGGATACCTTGTCCTTGACGTAACAGGCACTGAAGAGGATATTAAGAAAGGCATGGACTTTGTAAAGACTTTCGGCGTTACGATCAACTATACCAACAAGGGAGTAATACGTAAGGAGAATCGTTGTACCCATTGCGGTGTCTGCATAACGTTCTGCCCTACAAAAGCACTGCAAATCACCAACATGGCAACGAGAGAGGTCGTATACAACTCGGATGATTGTATTGAATGCCTTGCGTGTACCCGTGTTTGTCCTTTTAACGCCTGTGTATCGACGTTTTAATGGTTTTCCCCTTGCGTAAAATCTTGAAATGGAGACTCGAAAACGAACCTACCGGACTTTTATTTTTAAAGAGGCTGTTTTTCGTATCTGCATAGACAAATTTGATGTTGTAACAAAGGAAATATTACTACAGCGACAAATCCTTGAAAGCTATATCGAACGCCATCCCGCTTTCCGGCATTCTCTCAAGCCAATTGAGCTTCTCACGGACCCGCCTTTAGCAGCACAACGTATGGCACGAGCAGCCCGGCTGGTTGGCGTCGGGCCGATGGCTGCTGTTGCAGGTACTATGGCACAGCTTGCGGCTGAGGCGGGAATGGAAGCGGGTGCAACTGAGGTTATAGTTGAAAACGGAGGTGATATTTTCCTCCGAGCTGCCGAGCCTGTAGTCATCGGCCTTTACGCCGGTTCAGCACAGGTAGCGGATAAGCTTGCCTTCCTGTTAAAACCGGAAGACACCCCGGTCTCAGTATGCTCTTCCTCAGGAAAAATGGGGCACTCAATGAGTAAAGGAGATTGCGACCTTGCCACGGTTCTGGCAAAAGATGCAGCAGTCGCAGATGCAGCAGCGACCCTTGCGGCCAACCTTGTCAGGACCGTTGATGATGTGGACAGGACTTTAGAACAGATTGAGGCTATTGAGGGTGTTGATGGTGTATTGATAGTTAAGGAAGATCGGGTCGGGCTTGCGGGGAGATTACCACAATTGATTAAATCGCAGTGAATTTATTTGACTGAAAATGGTTAAATTGTCATTCACACCTTTGGTGCACTATAGTCCGTGAAGACGGCAGAGTCCACCGATGAATCGGTACTTCGCCCTTTGGGGGGAATCCAGCGTCCTATACTTTTGCAATTACCCCTTTAGTAATAACGTAAAAATATGCATTAATAATTCTTTAATTCATAATGATTAAATGGAGCAATAGGGAAAAAGCAAGCTTGATTTATTTTGTTTCTATTGTCAAATACTAAATTCAACCGGTTGTTGCTTAAGCGGTAGTATTAATCTGATTCTGAGCCTCGTCCTCATTTCCACCTGTTGCCTGTGCCTCTTTATCTTGCTCTTGTACTCGTTCCTCCTGAGCCAGTTCCTTTTTTGTATTATCTACTTCTTTTATAAAATTTTGACCTTCTGCAGGCGTAACTTCTTCAATCGGAGCCATAGGTTACCTTCCTTTTGTTTATGAGTGAATATACCTTCCCCTTTATTATATCGGCTAAAATCGTATATTCTTTATATATTTATTTTAATTGTATGAATTATAGTTAGTTTTATTTTCATTCATTCTCAACCGCGATAGATTTTTTATTAAAAAACGAACAATAAGTTGCAAAAAATAGTAAATTAATTTAACTTATTTTATATTTTTCATTCAGTAAAATTCATTTATCAAATTGAAGAAAAAATGCATCACTTTGAATCTTTAATTAAAGAGTTAACACCTGGTATTGTCACTGTTCTTGGTGTACCCTTTGATAAGAATTCTTCATTCAAATCCGGTTCGGATGCTGCTCCGCCTGCCATTCGTAAAGCATTGCACAGCCCTTCCACTAACCTTTGTGCAGAAAACGGTGTTAATTTAGGCACTGAGCCGCACTGGCGTGAATTAGGAGATCTGGAATTACCGGGTGACAGCAATAAAGCGTTTAAAGAAATTCAACGCTCAATATCCCAGATACTTGAGCGCGACGCACGAGTGATATCATTAGGAGGGGATCACTCTATTACTTATCCTATTATTTGTGCTTACGCTAAAAAGTACCCTTTGTTAAATATTCTCCACATCGATGCTCACCCTGATTTATATGATGAGCTGGATGGCAATCGAAATTCCCATGCCTGCCCTTTTGCACGCATTCTGGAAAAGGAGCCGGCAATCCGTCTGGTACAGGTTGGCATCAGGACGATGACGCCGCATCAGCGTGAGCAGGCCGAGCGTTTTGATGTAGAAGTTATTGAGATGCGCGATTGGCATAAAGGAATTCAAATTGAGTTTGACGGCCCCGTTTATTTATCATTTGATATGGATGCCATTGACCCTGCATTTGCTCCCGGAGTATCGCATATTGAACCCGGAGGCTTTTCAACCCGTGATGTTCTGGGGATTATCCGGAACTTAAAAGCTGAAATTGTTGGTGCTGATATTGTTGAATTTAATCCTGAATGCGATGTTAATGATATTACCGCTATGGTTGCCGCAAAGATTCTGAAAGAGATTATAGCGAAGATGTTGAAATAAAAATTTATTAAAATAGGAGACATAGGTTAAAATGAAAATAGCACTTATTCAGCAAAAAGCAACTGAGGATCGGGAAGCTAATCGTATAAAGGGGCTTGATGCAGTTGATAGGGCTGCTGAGCAGGGCGCACAGGTTATCTGCTTTGCAGAGCTTGCTTTTGTGCCGTTTTATCCGCAGGAACCGGCAACAGGATCTGTATTAGAATTGGCTGAAACTATTCCCGGACCGACAACGGAGGCATTTTGCGTAAAAGCGAAAGAGCATGACGTTGTTATTGTTCTTAATCTTTTTGAGCGGGACGGGGAGAGAACATTCGATTCCTCACCGGTGATTGATGCAGACGGTACAATACTCGGTGTTACCCGCATGGTTCACATAACAGAGTATGAGTATTTTCATGAGCAGAGCTACTATGCACCGGGAGATAGGGGTGCTCCCGTATATAAGACGAAATACGGCAGTATTGGTGTGTCCATTTGCTATGACCGGCATTTCCCTGAGTACATGCGTGCGCTTGGACTTAACGGTGCGGAAATTGTTATAATCCCGCAAGCAGGAGCAGTCGGGGAATGGCCTGAAGGGCTTTACGAAGCGGAGATGCGTATCGCGGCCTTTCAGAACGGCTATTTCACGGCGCTGTGCAACCGGGTGGGGAAGGAGAAGTACCTGAACTTTGCCGGCGAATCTTTTGTGTGTGACCCTTTCGGTAATGTCATTGCCCGTGCAGGTGAGGGGATGGAAGAGATTCTTTTTTGTGAGATTGACAGGGAGCGGATAGCACAATCGTATGCCCGCAAGCTTTTTTTCCGCCATAGAAGGCCGGAGCTTTATGGGGAGTGGCTTTCAAAGAAATAAGAAAGCTTTTATTAAAGAACCGTTGGCCTGAATAGGTATAAACAGGCAAGCCAGGGCACCCTTTTAAAATCAAACTTAAAATCCATTGTTTTTTATAGCGCAATAATGAATATTATCATATCTTGTCCAGCAGAGATGGATAAGAGTCTGTAGCTCGAATTATCTACGCGTGCCGCGTGTATAATTCTCACACAGACTCTAAATAGTGCATTTTTCAGTTTTATTACCTGAACATAAAATTAAAAAGGTGAAGGAATTTTTTTATGAAAGTGTATTTGGCAGGATATAATGTAGATACGAATGTTTTGAGAGAACTTGAAGAAAAAGCAGGTAAGCGCGATGATGTAACACCCGAGGTCATTTCCGCGGCATACGCGCGTATTAGCCGTGATCCCCGTCCTGTCAATGAGATAAGGGAAGATTCACGAGTTGAAGTGGAGCGCTCACGCAGGTCAAATTCCGCAATAATTTTTAAAATGGGACATCACTCAGTAGCTGAGCATGCAGTGTTTAACCTCGATGTTATAGGTGCTTCCCGCTATGCAATGGAAGAGCTTGAAAAGTTCCGGCTGTGCTCGTATACAGAAAAGTCTCAGCGTTATATTACCCTTGAGAAAGATTTCGTCATTCCGCAAGAGATTAAAGGAACAGGCTTTGAAAACCGGTTTGTTGATATGATAGGTCAGCAGAATGAGGCTTACTTTAAACTTTTAGAGAAATTGAAGGATTATGTGTTCAGTAAACATTCCGAGCTTGCCAGGGATGCAAAAAACCACGGCCTCCTTGAGGGCTGGGCAAAAGAGGATGCACGTTACATCACTTCGCTGGCAACAGAGTCACAGGTAGGAATGACAATCAATGCCCGCAATCTGGAGCTGCTGTTGCGAAGATTTGCATCGCATCCGTTAATAGAGATAAAGAATCTGGGACATGCATTATATGAGCAGATTGTAGAGGTTGCGCCTTCTATAGTTATTTTTCACGAGGAAAATGACCTTGACCGGGACACATATCCCCAGCTTAATGACCATGCAAATGGCATCGCCGGGGACCTTTCTCCTGCCGGTATATCAGAGGAGGTTCAGCTGGTAGAATTTACTGAGGATGCTGATACGGTAATCGCAGCCTCTTTACTTCATACATCATCGGATCTCACTTATGAACAGTGCCGTTCGATTGTAAAGAACTTGCCTGTGGAAGAGCAAAAGGAGATATATAAAACTGCATGGCAGAATATGCAGTTATACGATTCCATGCTGCGGGAGTTTGAATATGCAAACCTTACCTTTAATATTATCCTGTCTGCCGCCTGTTTCGGGCAGTTGAAACGGCACCGCATGGCAACGATTACCGCACAGCCATACAATCCTCGCTTAGGTATTACTATTCCTGAATCTGTTAAAGAGATAGACATGCAGTCCTATTTTCAGGAAATTGCCGAAAAGAGTGTTGAAGTATACAGCGCAATTAAAAAAGAGATTCCTCTGGCAGCGCCGTATATCTTAACAAATGCACACCGTAAGAGAGTATTGATACGCCTCAATGCCCGCGAGCTGTATCACATGTCAAGGTTAAGGGAAGATAAGCATGCACAATGGGATATCGGAAACGTTACCCGTGCAATGAGCGAACGGGGAAAGAAAGTGATGCCGCTGGTCTTTGCCCTCATTGGGCCCAAGGACAGTTATAACGATGTTTATCAAAGTGTTTTCGGCAGGCTTCCAAAGGTAACGGAAACAGTGCTGCCCGGAGCGAGAAAGATTAAGTAGAAATACTGAATAATAAGGGGATTGAGTTTTTTTTGATTAATTGCCTCCGTGACAATATAGATAATAGAAGTATCTGTATAATTTAAAAAATAAGTCATATATTTCTTTACTTTCATCTGTAAATTAATATTACTATTTCTTCTTCTTTTTCACCGCTTTTTTCTTCGCAATCTTCCTTTCTTCCTCCCCCTAATAATTCGATAAGTCTGAGAAACTGAAAGACCAAACTTCTTGGCAATTTTTATCCCGGAAATACCATCCTTATAGGCCTTGGCAATCTTTTCATTTCGCTCTTTGTTCTTAGCAGGATTTGGCGATATTCCATACAAATTACGAATCTGATAAACAGCC
>JAUXBV010000328.1 GCA_030619215.1 Fibrobacterota bacterium
ATACCCCGCTCCCATACTCTCAGCAAGTTTTTTTTGTGTGCCTGGAGAGATGTTATAAATCATGCCACGCCACTGTAATTCTTCAACGAAATCCATTCTTACACTCCTGTATAATATTGTGTAACAGCAGAAAGGCTATTACATATCCTTCTGCTTAACACACTATAACCACCTTTAAATCAAGCATCATGTCTATCGATAATTCATATTAAGATAGTTTTTTTCCGATTAAATTTCGAATTTTTATAAACCCCAATATCCTGTTCATGGTCTATATACTATTTTGACCGGTTAATAAAATATATGAATGCGGACAACCAGCCTTTTAAGGCTGGATTTATTGTCACAATATATATTTCATTTCGTAATACTGAGGCTTCACAACGGAAAGCAACAAGGATACGTAGACCGGGTACATTTACCAGCGCATGGTTTTAGAAATGAGAATTGATAAACTTACAAAATAAAACAGGAAAGGTTATTTTATGCTGAGTCAACTGATTTGGCCGGCGGTTTTCGCATTGAGCCTTCTAATTCTTATTAAGGCCTCTGATTATTTCACTTCTGCTGCTGAAAAAATTGGCATATTTTTCGGTATTCCTACCTTTATCATTGGAGCCACTATTGTTGCATTCGGCACGTCTCTACCGGAGCTTGTTACATCATTGATAGCTGTTTTCAATAATTCATCCGAAATTGTTGCGGCAAATGTAATTGGCTCGAATATAACCAATATTTTACTTGTCCTCGGTATTGTTACCATTACATGCGGAAAGATAAAAATCAACTTTAATATTATTCATATAGATCTTCCATTTCTTGTTGGTTCGTCGTTCCTACTGGCTATAGCTATCTGGGACGGTAAGTTTGACCTTTTTGACACCTTTTTGTTTCTCTCAGCCCTCACCGTTTTTATATGGTATACGATGACAAAAAGGGAAAAACAGGAGAGTAACCGTGAGGTTTCAGAAAACGAAAAAAAAATAATTGTCAAGGCATTGGTAACTCTCGTGTTAAGTTGCCTCTTTATTTATCTCGGTGCAAGATATACTATCGAATCTGTCATTAAACTGGCTGAAATTCTCAATGTGAAAAAAGAAATAATCGCTGTCAGCGCCATAGCGCTGGGAACATCATTACCTGAAGTCATGGTATCACTCAGCGCTGCGAGAAAAGGTAATGCAGAAATGGCAGTAGGCAATATACTTGGCTCGAACATTTTCAACTCGTTTGCGGTTATGGGCATTCCCGCTCTATTCGGCACTTTAGTTATTCCTGCGAGTATTCTTACCTTTGCCCTGCCCATCATGCTCATTGCATCAATACTCTTTTACGTTATTTGCCATGACAATGAAGTTTCCTTATGGGAAGGCTGGATGCTTATAATCTTTTATGTCTTTTTTATTGGTAAACTGTTTAGCCCTGTATAAAACTTTAAGCTGAATAATACTCATCCGCTTTTCTCAAATCATCATGCGATCCAATATCAAACCATGTTGTCAGGAATTCACAATATACCGGTATGTTGTTTTCAACAAAATATTTTATAATTTCTCCTACATTTATCTCTTTTTCAGCAGGCTGACCGGAAAGATTTATAATGTGCTTTAAGTCCTCCTTTATAAATGCATAAATAGCGCTAGCAGCAATACTTGATTTTGGCTCATCCGGTTTTTCTTCAAACTCCAGTATTTTATTATTTTCATCTGTTAATACAACACCGAACTTATTACGAACCAGATCAATGCTTTCGAGTTCGTACACAGCTAAAGCAGAAGCTTTATTAAGTCTGCTTACTTTACAAAATTTTTCTAAGTCCATTTCAAATAAGTTATCTCCGGCAGTTACCAATATATCATCCTGAATATCATATTTTCGGAGTACTAAAGCAATATCCCGAACAGGCCCCAGCCGTGTCTCGTTTGTATAAGTTCCATCGTCTACTAATATCAATTCCGGGTTATAGTTGTTTGGCTGTTTTTTATACTTTTCGAGCCACTTCTCAAAATGAGTTATAAACCTGGAATTTGTTACTATATAAACCCGGTCAATATCATTAACTGACTGTAGTTTTCCCAAAATCCTCTCGACTATAGGAATTTTCCCGATTGGTAAAAGAGGTTTGGGTGTATCTTTAGTTAATGGATATAAACGTGTACTATAGCCTGCTGCAAGAATTATTGCTTTCATTACTATTAGAATCCCTTCAATTAATTCAATGTTACATTATAATAGTTCAAAAAATAATCTCTATTAAGTAAAATAAAAAATACAGTTAATCCTACCATCCAATAATAACTGAAGCAATTGAAAAATAGATTAACAGTCCTGTAGCATCCGCGATAGTAGTAATGAGTGGCCCGCTGGCAACTGCCGGGTCGATTTTAACTTTTGCAAGAACAAAAGGAAGTGTCATACCAACAAGATTTGCCACAACAACAATGGAGAACATTGATAATCCAACGACAAATGAAATATTCCAGTTAAAATCACCTCGCAGCAAACCAAGACAGCCTCCCAGTAAACCCAGTGTTACACCGAGAAGCAATCCTACAAGCAGCTCCTTACCAATAGTTTGAACCCATTGCTCCAGCTTAATATCACCGGTAACAAGCGCGCGGATTACAAGGGTCGCCGCCTGAGCACCGGCATTCCCGCCCGTGCCGATAAGTATCGGTATAAAAAAGAGAAGAACTATTGTCTGGGCAAGCTGCTCCTCAAATGCCGCAATTATTCCTGCAGACGACAAGTTTAAAAGCACCAGTGCTACAAGCCATCCGGCTCTTTTGTTGTAAAGGTTAAAGACACCGGCTCTATGATAGCTCATCTTTAGTGGAGCTACCGATGCGGATTTTTGTATATCCTCCGTTGCCTCCTCTTCAGCAACATCCATCACGTCATCAAAGGTAACAATACCGATAAGCTCGCCATCGGAGTCGATAACCGGCAATGCAAGCAGGTCATAATCCTGCATCATTGCGACAGCCTTTTCCCTGTCTTCAAATGCTGAAAGGCTGGCGAAAGATTTATCCATCAGCTCTTCAATCTTCGTATCCGTGTTTGACAAAATGATACGCCTGAGTCTGATATCGTCAAGCAGCTTTCCGGTCTTATCAACAACATATACCATGTTAATCGTTTCACTGTCTTTTCCCTTGTTGCGAATATGATCCAAAGCTTTCGCAACAGTCCAGTCCGGGTATACTTCAACATAGTCGGGGGTCATCAACCTGCCCACACTCTCTTCCGGGTATCCTAAAAGCTGCCTGGCTTCCTGAAAATCCTCCGCGCTTAACAGGCCGAAAAGCCTTCGTGTCATGGGAGCCGGCAACTCCTCCAACAGCGCGGTACGATCATCCGGCGGTAAACTGCTCAGCAGTTGCCGTGTCTCAACATCGGTGAGGTCGTGGAGAAGTGAATCCTGCTGCTCAGGCTCAAGGTCGGCAAAAACTTCTGCGGACATCAGCCGGGATAATGCGCGAAAAATCAAGGCGCGGTCATGTTTCTCCGCAATAAATAAAACATCCTGAACCAGCGGAGACGGAACATCGACAAGACGTTCCCTTAGCGCAGACCACTTCTTTTTGCTGATAAGCTCAGCTAACTCTTTCGTAACAACTTCCGGCATTTACTTGCTCCCAAAATTTATTCGTCAACAAACACTTTCGATTTTACTATCCAGGCGTCCGGGTATCCAAACTGCTTTATCTTATTAAGCGCTTTTTCGGCATCTTTACGGTTGGTATAATTACCTACATACATTTTATAATACGGTTTATCATAATCAATATAAACATCCCACTGCAGCTCGCTCTCAATTACGCTCTTCTTTGCACGCGCAGCTTCCATAGATGTCAAAGCAAGAACCTGAATCCTGTAACCCTCATGAACAATTTTCTTACCGGAGGGCGCCGCATCCTTTTGGGGGGATAAACCTGAGCTAATACTATCACTCATCAAGCTGATTTCTTTACCCCGGTTTAATGTGTCCAGGTATGTCTCAACAACCTGCTTTTGGCCCCTCCTTTTCGTCTTGCCCCTATCTCCGGCAGCGTCAAGAGTTGATATACAGAAGCTGATAAATAACAGTCCTGCCAAGGCTATAGAAAAGTGAATTTTATTATTCATACAATGTCTCCAAATATTTATAGAGGTTGCTAAAATAAAAACATTATACGCACTATATATTTTTCATAGTAAATAATATATCCAACAAATCTGGGAGTCAAGTATTCTGAAGTGGAATAAAAACTATGCTAATTCGCGCGAAAGGTTATCAACCGGATATCAGAAAATAAATCTGGGTAGAGGTCACTGGATTCGCGTTATCTTTCTATTTTCCCTTATAATAATTATAACCTGGTATGCCAGGCAGGGGCATAACAACCCCTTCGCAGCTCGCCCCCGGATCCACCTAGTAGGTTCAAAGGGTTATACCTACATCCGCTGCTTTAAAATATTAAGAAAGAAAGAAACCGACTCATTCCTCTTACTTCTCTCAAACTTTGCTTCTTCTAATCACAAACCATCTTCAATTTACTTCCCAGAAACAGGCACCCTTATTACACCTGATATAAGAAATGATATTTACAAAGGTTTTAAAACACCGCCATCAAATTTTATCATTTTAGACACATCGCCGGCAAACGATCCTGTTAAAGGACTACCTGAAGACTGGCCGAAGCCATCCTTTACCAACGATATAGCGGGAATAAAAGGTATTACGGTAAACTACGTATACCCTTTTGATGACTCTTTAAAAGCAATATACCTGGAATATAATGAAATAAGAATCATAATATTTAACGATCAACAAATAGCATTAGACACAACGAAAAATTCATTCTTCAAAGAAAAATTTGATGTCGCAATTATTAATACAACATCAAAGCCGCCGATTTTGAAGCTACGGAAAATATTACGCCCAAGATATCTGGTTGTTCTTACCTCAGTAAAAACCGACGAAGAAATAGAATCAATTTCAAATATTATTAAATCTGAATCCGATAACTTCTTTTATGAGATTTATAAAGATTCCA
>JAUXBV010000067.1 GCA_030619215.1 Fibrobacterota bacterium
AAATATGCAATTATTTTAATTTTTATTATTATATTATTAGGTATGGCATCTAAACTCCCCAATATCTACGATTACAATGATTTCCGAAGGTTCCTGAAAGACTATCAGGCAGCCAAAAGAACGCAGGACAGGCGTTTTACCAAGAGCGCTATCTGTAAGCTATTGGGCCTGCCCAATAGCAGGAGCTATTTCAATGATGTTCTCAACGGAAAGCTGGTTTCAAATACCTATATTGAGCGCTTTGTGAAGCTTATGGAGTTTGATGCTGATGAGGCCCGTTTCTTTCGTGTGCTGGTGAAGTTCAATCAGGCTGAGATTGCTTCTGAGCGCGAGCTTCTTTTTGAGCAGCTTATCTCCCTTAATAAAACGCCCAAGAAGGTTCTGGACCGGGATGTGTATGAGTATTACACGGAATGGCACCACAGTGCAATCCGGGCAGTGTTGGAGATTTTTAATTTCAAAGAGGATTATGCAACTTTAGCAAAAAAGTTATTCCCGCCTGTTACTGAAAAAAAAGCGAAGGAGTCTGTTGTACTTCTTGAGCGGCTGGGGTTGATTAAAAAGGACAAAAAAGGGTACCTGAGACTGACGGAAAAGTCTATTATAGCAAGCCCTGAAATAAAAAAAGAGTTGTTAATGCAATACCAGTTGAAGTGTATTGAGATATCTAAACAGGCTCTTATAAAAAACCGCACAATGCATCAGGTATATTCCACGAACATGATCAGCATTTCCAAAGAGGGGTATGAGCGGTTGAAAAGGCGGCTTCAAAAATTCAAGACGGAAGTACGTTCACTGGTGCATAAAGATGAAAATCCGGCAGACCGGGTATATCAGCTGAATATTCAGTTATTTCCAAATGCAAAACAGGATAAAAAAGATGACAAATAAGAAGAAATATTTGTATATAATATTTGCTTTGTCGTGCCTGATGGGAATCTTGAGATGCAGCACTGATAACATTGCCGGCAGTACGGATGAGACCGAGATTGAAATATCGGGAATACTTATTGAGGGGAAGAACAACAGCCCAGCAGAGGCTGCACTGGCCCGGCTCTTCAGTGCCAATGATACCACACCTGAAGCGGCGCTTGATTCAACCTATACGGATAAATCAGGGGCATATTCATTCGACAGCCTGACGCCCGGTAACTACAGTATTACTGCAGAATATATAGCGGACGCCGATACTTTTTATGGCGCACACCTGAATATTGATGCTGACTCTTCGGTAGACCTGGGAACAGATACGCTTAAGGCGCCGGGTTCCATAAGCGGTAAAGTCAGCGTGCAGAACCAGGCAAGCAAAAGCGGCATCTTTTGCTATATCCCCGGGACCTCCTATCTGGCAATCACGGATACGGGCGGGAGCTTTACCATCTCCAATGTACCACCCGGCACATACGACCTGGCCTACTGGCATCAGAAATACAACGATACTACTATTTCAGGTGTTACCGTATCGTCTGGTGAAGATACTAAAGTACCGGAAATGCTGCTTTACATTGTGGTTGATGTGCTGACAAAAAGTATATACGGCGCTTTTGAGCAGAACTATGAAGCTGTTGCGGAACTGGAGGTGCTGGTAACCGGGGATGGCATTGATGATAATAAGCCACTGGTGTTTTCGCTGGAATATAATCCCCTGTCTCATGGATTCAGCGGCTATGTGCGGGTTCCTGACACCGGCACCAGTTGGAGTGCCACCGTAATTGTCTATGATACACTGGCAAGGAAGACGGGCTTCGGGATCGTTACCTTTACAAGTATCTCCTCAAATATTCTTATACCGAAGTTTGATCCCAGAAACGCAGTTCCGCATCTTAATGCCGGGAACGATACTCTTGTAAGTAAAAACGACACTGTCGAGTTTATTGGAGCCGCGGTTGACTCATTCGGCGGGACGATTCTTCATTACAAGTGGGACCTTAATGGTGACGGTGTGTTTGAGGATTCTTCTGCGGTAAATGAAACGGTTCAATGGGTATATACCGATACCGGCACATATACTGTGCAGTTCTATGCCCTTGACGATGACGGGAACAGCTCTGTGGATACGGTGCTTGTTACGGTTCCTGATTTTAAACCGGTAGTAACTTTTATCAACCCTTCCCAGGATACCGCGATCTGGGATACAACAGTCACGCTGGCATTATATGCTGAAGCATCAGATTCATTCGGCGGGCATATCATTGGATACAAGTGGGACTTTACCGGTGACGGTACATGGGATACGTCATACACGGAAAATGCTACTGTTTCATATACCTTTAGCTCGGGATCCAATAAAGTCATATTTGCCGGCATTGACGATGACAGTAATATAACGGTTGACACGTTAATAATTGTTGTTGAATACTCTTTGAAAATTTCTGCGGGTGATAACTATTCCTTTATTGTTAAGACGGACGGTACGGTCTGGGGTTTTGGGGAATGTTCTCTGGGAAAACTCGGTAATGGCAAGGAGCATCCCTCGGTGCTTTCCCCGGTGCAAATCATTGACAGCAGCTCTACGGTATGCGCGGGAATGCTGCATTCCGCTTTTATCAGGTCTGACGGAACATTGTTGGCTACCGGTGACAACAGGGAGGGCCAGCTTGGAAACGGCCTCTCAGGTTATGATGAAAAGGAGCTGAGCCCTGTTTATATTATTGACAATGTAGAGCAGGTATCGGTGGGTGATGATTACACCATTGCCCTGAGAAACGACGGCAGCCTGTGGGCGTGGGGGAGAAATGACATATATGGCCAGCTTGGTATTGATTCAATAGGCGGTTCAACCGTACCTCTTCATGTGATAGATAACGTGATCCGGATATCGACGGGTAAGTATCATACCGTAGCGGTTAAAACAGACAGCAGCTTGTGGGCATGGGGGAGTAACCGGGACGGGCAGCTTGGCATTGGTAAAGCGGGATACTATGAGGAAGAGACATCGCCGGTTCATGTTACGGACAATGTGCGGTTTGTCGATGCAGGCTGGCACTACACCATGATTATTAAAAATGACGGTACTCTCTGGGGATGCGGGTCAAATACCTTTGGCCAGCTTGGCAATGGCCAGTCAGGCAATTACGAGCTGGACAGCCTTCCGGTTTACATAACGGATAACGTTGCATTTGTCTCCGCCGGTAAGGAACATACCATGATAATCAGGACAGACGGCAGCTTGTGGGCCTGCGGCAATAATGAGTACGGCCAGTTCGGCAATGGGACCAAGACCGGCAGCAGCACACCGGTTCATATTATGAATAATGTTTCGTCCGTATCAGCCGGAGCGCGGCATACGCTGATTATCAAGGGCGACGGCAGTGTCTGGGCCAGCGGCGATAATACGGACGGGGAGCTTGGTGACGGTACGACAGAGGAGAGGTTGACGCCGGTGAGGGTGCATATAAATATTTTTGAGAGTTATAAATTTAGAGTATCTGGTTCTTTTAATTTTTAGTTAATAATATTATTAGCCGGAGGGAGGACTGGCGAAAGCATCTGCCACTGGCGGATCGCATCCCCAGCCTGAGTTACTATAGGGATCTCGGGTGTTTCTCCTCTTTAAGCCCATACCAAGGCTTCAGTTTTTTTTCCTTATCGAGTGATTAATCCTTAATAAAACATGAGGTATTTATTTAAAATACAGTATTAATAGTTAAGGGGCTGGTAGTAAAGCTATAAAAGTAATAAGAAAACACACTGTATTATCCCCTCTCCTGTCAGCGGGAGAGGGGAATCAAAGAGGTGAGGGGTACTATAATAAATTGCGCCAGCTATGTAATTAAAATCAACTCCTTTTGCGGTATAGAAAGATACTCTGATCCTTCCTCTGTCACAACAACTATCTCTTCAACTGTAGCTATTCCCCTGTTTTCCACTTTAAGGCGCGGCTCAATGGTAAAAACCATACACGGCTCCAGTTTCTGAAATGGCTTCTGAGCATATTTTTCCCATTCCGGTCCAAGCAGGGCGGTTCCGTCATGTGCAAAACGGCCGACCTGATGCCCGAGGCCATGAGGGAATTCTTCATACCCGTTGTTAACCACAATATCACGAGCGATTTTGTCAATCTCTCTGCCCTGCACACCGGGTTTCATAGCATCTTTTGCATTCTGAATAGATTCGACAATCGTATCAAACCCTTTCAGCACATCAGGCGGTGCCACAGTTTCTCCCTCATTGAGGATATAGAATGTTCTTTGCATATCGGAACAGTAACCGTTGACTTTCACGCCGAAATCCATATTCATGACATGCCCGCGTTCAATTGGTCTTTTTGTAGGTGCGTAATGAGCCTCGGCAGTGTCCGGGCCGGAAAATACGGAAGGGCAGGCAGAGGGGTCCCAGGCGAGTTGCAGCTTTCTTTTTTCAACTTCAGCTTTCATGAATGCTGCAACTTCGCCTTCAGTTATTCCCGGTTTGATAAAGCCTGTAACAAGATCAAATATTTCCTGTGTATGGCGGATGGCTTCCTTAATATTTTCTATTTCTGTGGGGGCCTTTCGCTCGCGGAGGGCAGAGACAATCTTCTCCGCTGAGATGAGACGGCTTTCAAAACCGATTCCGGAGAGGAGATCAACGAGCGTCAGGTACATGCCATGGGTAAGCCCGTCGCAGATCTCACTGCCCACTGAGTAGTTGACGGCAATCTTCTCCGGGTTCAGCTTTTGCATGTATTCCAGAAACGGTTTCTTAATGCCTTCCACAAAAGGGATAACCTGGTCGTAGGCCCCGGTATCTTCTACCGTTACTTTATCATATTGTCCTACTATAGCACATGTTTCACCGCTTTTACTGATGATAAAGGCCGAGTGCCATGTCACGTCCGCGGTCACCAGGAAGGCGAGTGTGGGGTCGCCGTTGATTGCGCTCTCACGAACAAAGGTAATCCAGCAGTCAATATCAAATTCTTTCAGGATCTCTTTTGCCTGTGTAACTTTTTCTTGTATCAACATTTTTCCGGCTCCTTGTTAATGATTGTTGTCTTAATATCTTTTTTTTTTGTTATACTACCGTTTTATCATTGCCCGGTTTGACCGGGTAATCCATAGCTCCTAAACTATTTTTATGTAAACCTATATCTGTACAATAGTCCCTAGATTTATTTCCTCCGCTTTTTTCAGTACCAGATTCGCTGCAGCCAGATCCTGCACAGCATTCCCCACTGATTTGAATATAGTTATTTCTTCCTCATCAGTTCTTCCTGTTTTTGTCCCATTTACAATTTCACCCAGTTCAGCATGAATGTGCTCTTCAGTGATTTTTCCGTTTTTAATAGGCTGGATCAGGTCTCCTGCTTCAGACAGGCATGCTGATCTTGAATCAACAATAACTTTTGCTCTGATAACGGTGTCTTCCGGGATTTCCCGCATGTGCGGTTTATAGGAGCCGATACCATTAATATGTACTCCCGGTTTTAAACCGGCGTCATTTAATACAGGATCAGAACTGGAGGTAGCAGTACAGATGATATCAGCCTCTTTTAAAGCACTTTCATCTTTCAAAACTTCAACAGGTAGCGAAAGTTTTTCGCTCATCGTTTCTGCGAATCGTTCAGCCCTTTCGGTCTCAATATCCATTACAAAAGCATGTTTTATATCCCGAACAGAGCAAACAGCTTCCAGTTGAGTATACGCCTGTGCCCCGGCTCCAATAATCGCTGCGACCTGTGAGTTCTCACGCGATAAAAGCCTGGTGGCAAGGCCGGATGCTGCACCGGTACGCATTGCGGTCAGTACTTCACCGTTCATGACTGCCAGAGGTTGGCCATTGGCAGCATCCATCACCATTACCAGGGCGTCAATCATGGGAAGCCCGATTTTTGGATTGTCCTTAAAGATCGAGACAACCTTTACACCAACCTTGTCGATTATGGGTAAATATACAGGCATAAATAATGCATTACCGTTTGTTTTCGGCATGTCAATTCCAACACGTAAAGGCACTATTGCTTCACTACTTGACAATTGGCTGAACGCCTCTTCCATAGCGTTAATAGCTTCAGCCATGGATAATGCTCTCCTGATATCTTCTGATGATAGAATGCGGATGGGTTTAGTGCTCATGGTGCGTTATCTCCATTGTTTATCGAAGAATAAATCCTTTTTGTAACGGATCGTTGGGATCAAGCAGGAACTCATTGATACCGGTGATATATGCCGTACCCTGTACTTCAGGGATTATCGCGTCGTAGCTGCCGAATCCGGTTGTTTTAAATACTTTTCCGGTAAAGGTAGTACCAAGGATGCTTTCAATTACCATTGGCTCATTAATCCCTATTTCTCCCCGTGCAAAGTGCAGGGCCATCCGTGCACTCACTCCTGTACCGGTGGGGCTGCGATCAACCTCCCCTTCAGCAAAAATGCACACATTACGGCTGTCAGCCTTCTCAGATATCGGATCGGAAATAAATATCGTTCCATAGAGGAAGCCCAGCTCTTTTTCAAAAGGGTGGGGAATTTCACGCTCTTGCATTATAGCCCGTTTGATTGCCATACCTTTTTCAATCAACTGCCGGTAATCGTCAGGTATGCATCGAACACCCGCATCCCCTGCCTTAACAAAAGCGTAAAATGCACCTCCGAACGCTATATCATAGCGTACACTGCCCAATCCTGGTATATCAATTGTTGCATCCATATCAAGCACAAAGGAAGGTACATTATGAAAGTAAACATGTTGGATTTTTCCATTTGAAATCACAGCATGCGAAGTTATCAATCCGGCAGGGGAATCAATCCTGACGATTGTCTCCGGCTCCTGGATTGGGAGCATTCCAGTTTCTAATACAACTTTGGTGATAGCAATAATGCCATGGCCGCACATTGTGCTGTAACCTTCGTTGTGCAGAAAAAGTACACCAAAGTGAGCTTCGGGGGTAACAGGAGGTGTTAAGACACAGCCATACATATCTGCATGCCCTCGTGGCTCGAACATAAGCGCAGTGCGAAGATGGTCAAGGTTTTCTTTCATGTATCTTCTATATTCAAGTATGGAGTTGCCTGGCAATTCCGGAATATCGCTCAGGATAATGCGAAGGGGTTCGCCTGCGGTATGTGCATCAATAGTTTTTATTCTTCCCCAGTTATTAGGCGGGTTCCAATTAGAAATAAGATTAAGCTTGTTCATTATAGAATCCAAATGATAAATGAATGGTTATACTTAAAAATTTAAATAAAGAGCAGTACCTTTTCCAAATTATTTGTTCTCACAATTATTAATAAAGAACTCATTCAAATCCGCATTTTTGCCTAAATCTCAAATTAGAAAAAGATCAAATAAAGTTTATATATCAGCAATTATTTAGGATATTTTTCTTGGAAATAATTTACATAGTGCGAAAAATGTTCTTAATTAAATGCACAGTGATGCAGGTAGTTTTTCCTAAAAACTTCTATTTTTTTATTATATTAGCAAATATATAAAATATCACATAATAAATTTTAATCGAGAAGGTTTAAATATTTGGAGAATATAGTATTTCTATAATTGAAAGAGGGGTTTTATATGTCTAAAAAATCTTTATTAATGCTTATGTTGATTCCTGCCATTATTTTTGCTGAAACAACTATTCAACAAACCTATAAGTTTGAAAAACCGCAAGTAATAAATGGTGAGATGTTTATGAAAGGGTGCCATACTTCCCGGCAGCTTTTTGCTCCAAAGGTAGCGGTTAAGCCTGTTGTTCTCGCACTTGAAAAGGATCATAAAGCTGTCTCGTTTGAGGTGGACTATGGCAGGTTGATCACTATGGATGGGCAGTATCACATCAAACCATTAAGGCCGAATGTGGATATAAAAAGGAAGCCGCATCCTGCTGTTTTAAAACTTGAATCGGATATCTATAACACAAATGAATTTTATCCGGGGAAGGTAAGATCAAATGGATTTAGAATGCAATATAAAAATGGTGTTCCGCTTTTTATTGCCCTATTAAATCCTGTTCAAATCAATCCGGTTACCGGCATGATACAGTATTATGAATCTATCTCCGTTACGGTGCAAACTGTTAAAACAAGATCACATGCTTTATATAATTGTACACCTGCAACAAAGAGCATGCTGGTAAACCTGGTAGACAATAAGGAAGCAATCTTAAGCCTGCCGTTAACAACTAAAGATGAAAATGATTATGAATACCTTGTTATTTCAAGAACGGATCTAAAAGATAATTGGGGTGACCTTATTAACTTTAATAAAAGAAGAGGCCTGAGAACAAAAATACAGACAATTGATTATATCAAATCTAATAGTACCGGGCGCGACGATGCAGAGAAGGTTAGAAGCTATATAATTGACGAATATAAAAACAGCTCTATTGTTTACGTTGTACTTGGTGGAGACGTAAACCCCGGTGACCCGACCAATGTGCCGGACAGGTTATTTCGCTCGGTTTTTTATGATCACCATATATCACCGGATAAATACCATGACGAAAAGGATATTGCTGCGGATATGTACTTTGCCTGTTTAGATGGAGATTGGAAAACGGATTCAAATGGTGTGGAGCAGGATTATTTTGGCGATTTTGGAACTGAGGATTTCTACTGGGAGGTATATGCCTCTCGTATGCCAATAGAGAATGCAACTGAACTGGGAAATGTCCTTAACAAAACAATAAAGTATTCCGAGCAGCCCGTTATAGAAGGTTTAACAAATATCCTGATGCTGGGAAATTTCCTGTGGGATGACTATGGAGTTGCTGTCTGGGGTGGAGACCATATGGATGAATACATGGGCACCTGTACCAATAACGGGTATACAACGTATGGATTTCCAACAAATGTTTGGTCCATTGACCGGCTTTATGAGAAAATCGGGCAATGGAATGCTTCTGAACTTAGAAATAAGGTCAATTCTTTTAAACCCTCTTTTATCGAACATGAAGGGCATGGCAATAATACGTACGCTTTCGAAGAAACCTGTGACGGGGTAACGCTCAGTAATTACAAAAACGACGGCTCAAATGCAAATTTCTTTATATTATCCACAGGTGCCTGCTACCCGGGGAATTTTAATTATGAATATGATTGCCTGATGGAATCATTCCTTGAAAAATTCGCCAATGGTGCCGTAGCAACTCAGGCGTTTGATCCGACGGGCCTGGAAGATGACGATGGTACAGACGGGAGCGGCCAGAGAATTCGCCGATTTTTTCATGATGCGATTTTCAATCCCCAAAAGGGAATGCATTACCTTGAAATGGCACACAGTAATGGGAAAGAGGCAAATGCTGAGATCATGCTGACCACGACACTCAATGATCCTCCATATCATGCAGCCCTGCGGTTTATCTCTTATGGGTTTAATGTGTTTGGTGACCCGGCGCTTTCAGTCTGGACAAAAACACCGCAGAACCTGCAGCCCGATATGGGCATAACCGGTAAGGTTTTCACTGCGGATACCAAAAACCCCCTTACCTGGGTCGCTCTCTGCGATAAGGACGGTAACATCTTTACCACCCAGTTAACCGGTGTGGATGGTAAGTGTAAAATAGACGACCAGGTCCTGGCAAAACATATTGAAGATCATCCCGATGAGAAAATAGTAGTAAGGATGAAAGCATATAACCATTATCCGTTTGAAGGCGAGGTAGACCCTACCAGTATTTTGAACAATGCCAATATGAAATCATCGTTTGTCAATAGCCTCCATATATCCGGGAAAAAACTCAGGATCAATTATACTTTAAAGCTTAAGGGGCTGGTAAATATCTCAATTTATAACTCCAAGGGAAAGATGATTGGAACTATAGTTAATGAATTTCAGAATGCCGGTATGCATAATGTGGCTTTTAATAATACCGGTTTGGGTAATGGAATTTATTACTGCACGGTTAAAGCCGGAAGCAGTAAAGCAGTGAATAAATTTGTAATAGTAAAGTAAAATAAAACTATATATTTGATAATATCTTTTAAAGCCCCCAGTTAATGATATAGTTGAAAAATTTCTGGGCGTTTTGTCTAAAATGTTCTTAAAAAGTACACCTTTTTGCTATACTGAGAACGATGATAT
>JAUXBV010000493.1 GCA_030619215.1 Fibrobacterota bacterium
ACTCATTTTCTGCGGATAGGCAGTAAGTGTAACGGTGGAAGGGTTGTCGCCGGTTACTATTGAAGATTTAAATTCACTTTCCAGAGGATTACCATTATGCAATAATTGGATGGAAGATGCTAATATACCGGATGAGTCTGTGATTAAAATATTGAAAGGTTTGTTCTTAGCCGCATAATCAACGAACAGGATTTCTTTGCCTGCAACAAAAATACGAATCTCCGGGGGAGTGTTATCCATAAGCCTTCCCAGCGCGTGCGGGATATATTCGTTTGAAACATAGCTTATTGTTTTTGCCACGGTATCCGGTATCCCTCCTCTGTTTCTCCATTGGGAAACTGCCGTATCGTAGGTAAACACTGCAGGCTGGAATCCTGAGTCGGCATTCATATTAATAAATATACCGGTATCTTCAGGATGGAATATCCACTGCAATGAGTCTGTAAAAGCAAGAGAGGGGCGTGAACGGATATAAAAACGGGAAAGTTTATCACCAAAGATGGGTATCCACTCGGATTCACTTAATAGGGGCTGTACTTCCCTGAGAGTGTCTTTAAAGAGAAACACTCTGTAGGTTGAAGAGAGTACACCTGAAGGCACTAGCCTGCAGCCTTTGTAAATAGAAATAAGAGTATCGGAAGATGTGCTCAGGTCAGCATAGGATAACTTAATAATAAGAGTTGTGGAATTATTTTTATAACTGACTTCCTCAATTGCCTGATCCATATTTATGGTGCCGAAAGAGGTCAGAATCCTCTGCGTGTCAGGAATTGAAAAAATGAAAAGCGTTGTTTTCCCGGGTAGAAGAGAATCAGTAGAAAATCCATGAAAGATAGTGTCGGTTGCATTAGCGCCATAGCCAAGGAATGTTACACTGAATGGGGGAGCGGAAGCATTGCCAACATTAAGAACTTCGCAATCGACATAAAGAGAATCATTACGCCATAGTATCCATAAGGTATCAGATGTAAATGTAAGGTCCGGCCTGCCCGTTATTTTGAAAAAGTGGAAGTCGGAGGCGCCAAGGTTGCCGGTTGCAAAAAATTTCAGCACAAGGCTTTTGTTCATGTCAAACTGGTCTATTCCCCGGCCGGGAACAAATTTATTTGCGGATTTCCATACTCCGGTTGCAAGATCCTTTTCCATAAAAACATACGAAGTATCGTCAAAACTGATATTCGGGTCCTGGGGATCTGCAATGGTGTATCGGCACTGAACTGTCGGTGTATAGAGAGAGTCCCGCGAGTTTATTTTACAGCTGACACTGACGCTATCGCCAAGAGCAGGCTCAAGTGGGTATATTGCAACATCGTAGAGAGCAAAGGTATCCTTTGAAAAGTGTGCCCATCCCTTAACTTCTGCCGAATCATTCCATACAAAAGCGCGGACAAGGCCGTTTGCAGTCTGGGAAGCTGGTTTTAAAACGAAGCTGTGGTTAAATGAGCTGCTTGTCACCGATTTAATTACTTCCGCCCATTGAATATTGTTGTCCGCTGTAACAACCAGCTTAACATTACCGGAAGTAATGGGAGAGCTGTTCCCTGATACCTTTAAGGTGTCCGATACAGTCAGATTAGGATTTTCCAGAGAAATGGCAAGAGTATCGGGAGTCAGTTTCCAGGGGATAGCAGGGTCACCAAGAAGGTTGTATTGACGGGTTAGCGGTATCGCTTCCGACTCGTTATTTACCAGCATCATCATTTCTGTGATGCTTAACAATTCACCAAGGCTCTCGAAGTTACTGTTCATTGAATTCTCAAGGAGAGTCCTCGACATTCTGATATCGATGTTTCTTTTGGTATAAGCAGAGGCACTGTAAAAAGCCACACAACCATCCGCACTTAGCCTTAAAAATTCTTCACCTAATGAGGTATAAAAGAGACTTTCGAAAAAACCGGTGAGGCATGTAAAACTGAATATAATTGGAAGCCGCCCGCTTTTACCCCATTGGCTGTTATGTAGCTTTTGAAGGTCGTTGATTGAAAAGCTGCTTTCCCAGATATTACCGCCGCCATGTCCTGTGTAAAAAACTGAATATACTCCGGCATTTATATATCCTGCAATACTATTTGATGCAGCGATTTTGCTCATATAATAAGGGGAATTTGGGTTTGCATCAACGCGAAATACGTTCATTTTTGGACCGATAATCGATTTAACCGCATCATTGTTAAAAACGGTGAAATCCTGCTCTACACCGCCGATAAGAATCATGTTGTCTTTCCAGTATCCATACTCAGGATAGAGCAGGTGATTTACCGTTTTATTTACCAGTAGCCGCATTTCACTGGTTGTACGTACGGGAAAACGCCCTACATAAAGGTCCGGGAAGTTATCTTCACCTTGCACCGTCGCGAAGTAATCGTCGTTGGATGCAGGCCCCCAGTTCGGCACACGGCTCAAGTGTGTCGGGACAACATTATGATTGAGAAAGCCTATTTTTTTATCCATATCATGAATGCAATCTCCACCTAAAAGCAGGTATCTGGGAGGGGCATTGGCATGCTTGTTAAATACATATTTAAGCATGGTACGGATACTTTCCGGATTGCGTATGCCATAGGAGAAACGATTATAAATATCCTGGAGGTCAATAGTTTCTACCCGCAATCCGGATTGCCTGTGGAATTCTGCAAGAGGTTCCATTTCCGGCAAAAGGTGTGATGCACTCACCATTATATAATCGACCCCCGCTGTAAAATCCCAGTCATCTTTTATAGTATCAAGTATCATAAAGTAAGGGGGAAGATGGTTGCCTCCCGGATGAGCATAATAGAATGTTGCAGAAGTAATGCTATCCTGGAAGGAAAGGGTGTACCTGTTTGCTTCATCGACTGTTTTAAAATTAGTGAATATTCGGTATCGGGTAATGTCCCATAGCTCAAGGTTGCCTGTTGTAAAATCAGTTAAATTAAATTGAACCCATCGGTTAATATCTTTTGGATTTACCCTAAAATTAATTTGATTATTGTCTGCTTCAAATCCCCTTGTATAGGCAATCTCAAGCCAGTTGAGAGCTGCGCGGTCGGGGATGCTATCATGCTGCAAGCGATAGAAACTTATAGTGTTTTCGCCATGGGAAAACAGGTCGGAAGAAATATTATTTACATTAATTACAGTATCATTCTGGCCGTCCCAAATTAAATTAACGTTTGTTTCTTTATCATTTAATAAAACTGAAAATTGATGGTCGTTAGGGTTGCCATTAATACTGGTAAGACCCGATA
The DNA here is from genome assembly GCA_030619215.1 of Fibrobacterota bacterium. Lineage (GTDB taxonomy): Bacteria > Fibrobacterota > Chitinivibrionia > Chitinivibrionales > JANQEN01 > JAUXBV01. The sequence continues at coordinate 3,228 of JAUXBV010000493.1, forward strand.
AGGAGATTTTAAAGTTAAAACTGGTGTTTTGTATTGGAGAAGGCAAGGAGAAGGTAAAGTCGGTTAATTTTTTATCCCCTATAAAACCCCAATACCAGTTATCATCTTCAGCCTCTACCAGGGGTGCATTTCCGGTTTCCTCAACAGACCATATATCGCCGAGCCAGCGGATATCATTGTCTTTCTCAAGATGTATTGTGTCAATAAAATTCTTAGCCTCCAGAGAAATATTCGGATTATAGGCATTGGGATCTATTTTAAGCTCGCCGGATGCCTCTGCAACGCGCGCTCCTGCGGTTGTACTTCCCCATGTTAACCAGTAAACGTTAATATTCGAGTATTGTGTAAAGTAACTGTTTTCACCGCGGAGAAATTTTCCATAAAACAGCA
>JAUXBV010000409.1 GCA_030619215.1 Fibrobacterota bacterium
TCCCGATGTTGACTGGGACTCATATTACGACGAGATTGATATATATGCCTCGCTTATTTCAAAAGACGGTTGTGTAAAGCCGGGGTATTCGTATAGTACGGCGAATGACTGGGGCGATAACGGACAGAATAGAATGAATCTATACGGCAGCTCTCTTGTTGACGCCCAGGATGGCACCTTTTCCTCATACTCCGACTGGGGATTTGTAATGGATATGAGTGGAGATCCACGTTTCATGCAGAACGTTGCAGTACCTCCCGGACTCCCGGACTTGAGAGCTGATGATACGGAGATGATAGTCCATTATAAGGTAGCCCTTGCAATGAAATACCCTATTACTGTTGAGACATGGAATAATAAGATATATAAATAGAGTAAAAAAAATGTTATAATTTCATTTTTTGAGGAATTGTGAGGTTGTCATGTTGCGAACAACACATAATAAAAAAGGATTCACCCTGGTAGAAGCCGTTGTCGTTGCCGTTATTGTCCTTGTTCTTGCCGGTATTTCAATACCTATTTACCAGGGCTTTGTAAGTGACGCAAGGCAGGATACGGTAAACAACCTTGCTGAAACTGCTGCTGCTGCCGCAAATACCTTTGTCCGTAAAAGAGGTGCTGCAAATTTGACTGTAAATGCGCTTGATTTGTATTATGATGATACTAAATATAGTATCACTTTACCAGGCAACCAGACGGTAAAGGTTGAGGAAATTGGCGGATCCGGTGGAAGCAAATCAAGTACAGTTAGCTATCAATAACCATTAGCCAGAGAGTATTATATGGGCGGACTTTCAAAAATAAATATTTTCAAGCATTCCGGTATTAACAGAAAAGGATTTACCCTTGTTGAATTATTAGTATCTGCAACAATTATCTTACTCTGCATTGTCGCCATAGTTGCCATGCTGCGAAAGGGACGGGAGATCGATATAGACGACAGGTATAGAAGGAATGCAAGGGCTGTTGTTGTTTCCACATTCGAAAGCCCGGAATTTAAATATACCAAATACAAGGATCTACTGAATAACGCGGGTTCTACTGACAGCACTGTAGTTATCGATACTCTGGCAGATGGAAGCGTTATTACCGGTAAACTAACCACAACCATCGGCGGACAGATAACAGCTACTGCAGGGGATGGTATTAATGTACCATATATCCCTGTAACCGTAGGGATCGTATGGAAAACCATGGAGGGTAATGATAATATTATCATTACCAAATTTATCAGCCAATAAGCGTGGAGGTACATAAAATGATTAAAAACCAGAAAGGAATAACGCTGACAGAAGCAGTTGTGACCATGATAATCCTGGGGATACTTGCAGGTGGTTTGCTGACAATTCTAGGTCTAAATGCTACCGAAACAAGTGAAGGAATTGCCAATTCCCGCATACAGATGCAGTATGAAAATTTTGTAGAGGAGCTCGCCCGGGATGTTAGACGTGCCGCCTACGTACTTGATGCAAGCGAAAACTTTGATAGTGCAGCCACTCTGCCGGCTAATAATTCAACTAAAGATATTCGAATATATACTCCAAGCGGAATTATTCTTGCGGGCTACCGAATCGCAGCCGGCGGCATCCTGGAGGAACGCGACTCCGCCTCAGGTAATTACTCACCTTACATGAGCGGCAATAAAGCTATTGAGGTAACTGCAAACAGCCACTTCAGGCTTCCCGGAGGAAGACAAGGTGTCGAAGCAAGAATCCATACAAAATATAAATATAAAACTATTGCAGACTCTCTGGTAGCCAATGTCAATTATATTCGATGTCGAAATTCAGATTGAAACATATACTGATTGCCAGAACGAAGTCTCATCTAAACGAATAGTAGAAAATTTATTTTCACTATGAGTTATACCTTTGGTACAATCAGTTATACTGATAAATCAGCGAAGTGCCTCTTTATTGGTGCACCTTGTGCCGAATTGCCGTGTGCACCAATTAAATATTGGCACCGGGCAATTCGGTATAAATTATTCATTGAAAAAACTTAAATTATATATATATTAATGGAGAGAGTATATTTTTTAATTTATTCAGGTAATACGATTTACATTCTATAGTTTTTGCATGGTTGAATTAAGAAAATCATTCACCCGGTGAAATGTTTTATTTCAGAGGGTATTAATCTGTATAATCCGGATTAGAACGGAGGGATTTATGAAGGTGATAAAAAAAGTAAAAGGATCCGCACTGGTCGGCACTGTTGCCATTGCAGCTTTTCTGCTAATTACAGCAGCCGGTTTTATGCGAGTGGTAACCAATGAGTCTATTTATGAGGCGCTCGCGTTAAATAACGACCATGCCTTTGCAGCCGCTGAATCAGGTGCCCTGTTAGGTGCACGCTGGCTGCGTCACCAGGTTCCCTTTCCTGCCCCGGATCAAACATTAAACCCCTTTACTGGATTATATGTAGAAAATACCGGCTGCTATGTTGACGTAACAATCTACACTTATTTAATTGGCCTTCAGCCAAATGCCCGAATAATTTCGGAAGCATACAACCATCCTTCGGAGCGATCAGAAAATACGTTTCAGAAGCGTATTATCTATAATGCAAGACAGATTTCTTTTGGCGATTTCGGTACATTTTTCAATCACAGCACGCCAACGTGGGGAGGCTTCTACCGAAGAACATTCAATGGCAGGTTTCATATGAACGAACGTATAATTATACATTCATGGGCGAATAAATGTACATTTTCTGAAAAAGCAACCATAGCAAATGATATAAAGGCTGCACGTTGGTATACTCAAAAACATGGCTTTAGTGAATTTCATCATGGCAACATTTATGACTATGGTGTCTCTCTTAATAACTCTCGCCCTGCACCGGATCCAGTTACCGCATTGGACCAGATGTTTTTAGCTCAATATATACCGAATCATGATAAAATATATCTCCCTCAGGAAATTCTGGATTTGAATACAGGCCTTCCCGCCCATCCCGATGCAGTTACTTTGCCGGCATCCACAGATGAGGGGATTCGCTACAGCCATTATAGGCCAACCCTTGTATTCGACGAAAACGGCTCTGCTGATTATACCTATCATTCCGGCGGCGCATATCATACTGAACATTATGACAATGTTGATGAAGTAATCTTCTATTCCAAAAACAATGTTAACGTTCATGGCATTGTAAATGGAAATACTACCATTGTCACAAATATTGGGAAGAGTATTGTCATCGTCGATGATCTCTATTATAAAGGATATAACCATAACATGATCAAGGAAGATAACTGGGGTATAAATCCCGAATCCCAAAGTGTCCTGGGCCTGGTTACCGGAAAAGATGTTTGTTTTCCCCATGCATGGATAGAAAAAATCGGCGACCCTCTTAAAACAGTCATAGGATCCTATGGCCCGGTTGATGGAAACAGCATTGGACAACTTCATGTTAACGCTTCAATCCTCGCAATAACGGACGATGGAACTGAGAATTGGGATCACAGTAATAAATATTATTACGACCTGTTCCTCACAGGAAATCATATACTTGACTTATGGTATCCTCCCTCGGCCGGAGAGAATATGAACCGGGGAGCGCGCAACATCACCTTCAACCATGATCAGCGTCTGCTGAGTACGCTTCAGCCGCATGGTTTTCCTTACCTGTACACTCAGGACGGCCTGTTATTGATAGCATTGAGCGGTTGGTCTGAACAAAATAATATGTGATCCTTATAAGATTTTTTGATTGAAATTCTCCTAAAATGTGTGTATAATATATAGGTAGACGTATATATTATACATTCTACATTCTACATTTATACTCTTTACTATTTACCACTTCTAATAAGCCTCAGGATTTTTCTTTAACGGGGAGGACCCATGAAACGGTTTAACAAAAAAGGTTCGGCTTTAATAGGTGCAATAGCCCTTGCTGCCATACTAACGATTACAGCAACGGCGTTTCTTCATGTTGCTTCCAATGCGTCAATAAACGAAGCTTTATCTATGGATAATGACCGGGCCTTTTTTGCCGCGGAATCCGGCCTTCTCCTTGGCGCGCGCTGGCTCCGTCACCAGAACCCGTTTCCTGACCCGGGACAGACTTTAACGCCATTCCAGAGTTTAGCTCTCAACGAACACTGGGTTGATGTTACCGTTACTATTGTTGCAACAA
>JAUXBV010000045.1 GCA_030619215.1 Fibrobacterota bacterium
AGTCATGAGCTTGAAGGCATCCGTATACCATAATAACAAGCTTTTTGACCAAAGCAGAAAAGTATATAAGGAAGTTATCACCAAACATCCAAAAACTCCGGAATCGGTTGAAGCAATACGAATGATTGCGCAATCATTTTATGAAGAACAAAAATTCGAGAAGGCCCAGGAATGGTACAGGAAGCTTAAAGATATAGCGAAAGAGGAAGGTGGTAAAAATGAGGCTGTTGCCCGTATAGCTGAATCCATATTCAGGATGGCGGAAATGCACGAGAAAAAGCAGCGATTCAACGACGCGGCAGCACAATACGAGCGTGTCGCACTGGAGTTCCCTGAAGCGTCCATCGCAGACGTTTCTCTTTTCAATGCAGGGCTCTGTTATGAAAAAGAAACTGAATGGTCTCGAGCCATACTCGTGTATCAACGTTTAAAAAATCGTTACTCACGATCAAAATTAGCTCCTAAATCAATGTTTCGCACTGCCAAGTGTTATGAAAAATTAATGCAGTGGGATGATGCCGCACAAACGTATCTGAGACTTGTTGCAAATTTTCCGACTTCTGAATTGTCATCATCCAGCCTATACAATGCAGGATTCTGCTTTGAAAATGCGAAAAAACTTACTGAAGCGGCAGCAACCTTTGAAAAACATGCGATGGCTTTCCCAAGGTCAAAGGACGCAGCGGATATTCTCTTTAAGGCCGGCGAACTGTATGGGCAACTCAAGGACTGGGCAAGCGTTACCCGTGTTAACAAGGAATTTTCGCGGCGATTCGGCGGCGATAAAGACAGGATCGTCCAGGCACAGTGTATGGTGGGTGTTGCGCTGTATATGCAGAATAAAACGGAGGAAGCAATTAGCCGGCTTAAAAAAGCAATTATCACATTCTCTTCACTTAATAATCCCAGTGACGTCAATAAGTATTACGCAGCGAAGGCTCGATTTACCATAGGAGATATTTACCATGAGCATCAAAGTAAAATAACGCTTATCCAGCCAAAAAACGTATACAAAAAGCGTCTTAAGGAGAAGTCAGCCCTCCTTGACAAATCAGTGGATGCCTATTCACGGGTAATTAAGTATAATATCTCTGAGTGGACTACCCGCGCAATATACCAGATCGGGCAATCGTATGAAGACTTTGCAATCGGCATTTTTAAACAGGAGCGCCCGAAAAATCTCAAATTAGAAAAAAGTCTCGCTCTTGAAATGGGTATTGCAAAAGCTGTCGAAGAATATTTTATTGATAACGCACTTAGGTCTCATGAACAAAATGTAAAACTCGGTATAAAAGAGAAAATTGAAAATAAAAGCATACTGAATTCGAAGAAAAAACTCACCTACCTGCCCTATGCAGCCGGAGAAAATTTCCTCGCCCTGCTTAATATCACTAAAGGTCTGGATGATAGTAAAAACCTCAAAGGATTTGCGCTTATTGCGAACAAACTTCAAACCCTCCAGAAAATGGCGCCTTTTCAGGAGCGCGCAATCGGACTTTTTCTTAAATGTCTTGAAATGGGGACAATGTACCAGGAGCAAAACGAGTTTTATAAAAAAGCAAGCAATCTTATTACAAAAACCTCATTTATTGTTGCTGAAACCTATGGTGAGGTTGCTGAAATCGCACGCAGTGCGCCAATACCGAAAGATTTCGACGCATATGAAAAATTTGTCTATAAAACAAAATTACTTAAGCAGATTGAGGAATATGAAGAGAATGCCCTGTCCAACTATTTAAAAACGGTAAAAATCTCACAGGCATATTCTATTAATGATGAATATGTTGAAAAAACTAAAAATGCAATCCCAAAGCTCCTCTTTAACCGGGGACGCTGCTACGACCTTTTATGCATTTCCGCTTTTCGCGATCCGCCCTATCCGGCTAATATCAATGAAGCTGAAAAGGAAGAATACCGGGCACAATTTGAGGAGGTTGCTTTAACCTATCAGGAACAGGCATTCGAGATTTACCGGGTCATACTCGATTACACGCAGCAGAAATATGCTCTGGGAGATTATGTTGACCATGCATATGTGCGGCTCTACCAGAACTATCCTGATGAGCTTGGTGCGAAAACAGAAAAAATTGAGACAAAAATTATCTCCTCGGGGCCTAAGTGGAAATGCACAGCCGACTCTCTTGAAAACTGGCATACTATTGAATTCAGCGATCTCAAATGGTATAAAGTTGGTAAGGAGCCTCCTCCCGAATCAACATCAATAACAGGATTTCCAGACAAGCTTCCAACCGCAATGTGGTATAAGAACAATGCCGAACCAGACAAGGCAAACAAAGCATTCTTCAGGCGAACATTTTACATAAAGGAACCGCCGCATAAAGCAGAGCTCTTCCTTACAGCAATTGACAATTATTTGGTATATATGAATGAAGAAAAATTACCTTTTGACTCAACCGCTTCGCTTCATTGGAGCATTGCCCAGTCATGGGACCTTACAAAAAAGGTACAGAGGGGTAAAAATGTACTGGCCGTAGCGGTAAATAATAGTATCGGAAGTGAATATGGATTGTTTCCCTATTTGAGGCTTAAGGTTACCGTCTACGATTACCTGCCGAAGTTTCCAACTACGGAAGAGCCAATTGATAAAAAAACTGTTTCCGAGGATATATGGGTATTTCCCTATATCGAAAACTTCAGCCTAAAGAAAAAGTGAGAAAAGGAAAAAGAAATGAAAGGTCATTATACTATGAATTCTATTTTAAAGTTTTTAATATTCCTCCTGACAATGGCTGCCGCAACTGCTTTTGCAGACGACTCAACAGCGGTCAGCAAAGATGAAAAAGCCCTGGATACAGGTTACCGCATTGATGTCCCCGGTACCATAACCTTTACTGTGGGAGTTAAAATCAAGGGAAAGGTTGAAAAGCCACAGGTAGTTATCTTTTTACCAAAAGAGAAGTCATATTACAGAGATATGAGTTTTTCCTACTCATTTGAGAAAGAAATTTCCAAGCCATTACCCTTCGTCCCTATAATTGAATAAAATTAATGTTAAAAAGTCCTATTTCTAACTAATGCTTTGACTTTAAGTTGAACTGTATTGTAGAATATATCTTGAAACCAAAATAAAAAGCTTTCAGGATTTTATTATTATTTCTTTACGTTAATACAACAATTTAACCCATATTGCTTTCTTTCTCCATTTATTTGGAGATTTCTAATATTGAATAATTACCTAAGTAAATGATATTTAGTGTAACAATAAACTCAGAAATTACGTATTAATAAATAAGCATTGTAACTTCAGAGGAGGCATAATGTTTGAGAATATTGCCAGATTTTTCCAGGAAGGCGGCGTATGGATGTACCTGTTGGCCGGTGTCTCTGCTATCGCGATTGCAGTAACCCTGGAACGCCTGATCTACTATTATCTTCACTGCCGCGTTAATGCAAAGGCTTTACTTACACAAATTACCCGGCTGGTACGAAATGGAGAGGTTGAAAAAAGCAGAAAAATATGCGCCAGTATGAAAAACCCACTCGCGGTAATTTTAGAATCGGCATTGTGGCACTTCCTGCAGAACGAGTCCGATCAGGAGATTCAAAATGCCGTTGACGAGGTTGGATTACGGGAACTGCCGAAAATTCAGAAAAGGACCCACTATCTTTCCCTTTTTGCAAACATCTCAACCCTTATGGGGCTTCTGGGAACAATCTTTGGTTTACAAACAGCTTTCACAGCCCTTGCAACCGCAGACCCTTCACAAAAAGCCTCTGTACTTGCGAAAGGAATCAGTATGGCCATGAATACAACAGCTATGGGCCTTACCGTTGCTATTCCCTGTATGATAGTATTCTCAATATTAGGAGCAAAGGCAAACACCCTTATTGAAGAAATCGATGAAAGCGCAGTCCGCCTCCTCAACTTTCTTTTCGCCCAAAGGCGTCATTAATATCAGGGAGCGTTGATAATGCAGGATGATGAAGAAAAAAAGAGAGATCGTGCTTTTCCGGTAATGCAGCGGGTTAACAAATCCCTCGGTGGCAAGATTGAGACAATTGACCTTGATATGACCCCCGTCATGAACCTCTTTATGGTGCTGATCCCCTTTCTTATGTCCATGGCTGTTTTTACCCAACTTTCAATTATTGAATTCTCTCTCCCTCCCGCTCAGACTGAAGGTGATGCCGCTGAGTCAACCAAAGAGCTTGACATCTCTATTGTTGTTTCGGAAAATGGATTCAGAATTGTCGGTACAGGTAAAAAACTGGATTTAATACCAAAGGTTCGTGGTAAATATCAAACAGAAAAGCTGCGTACTCTTTTAAAAGCAATAAAATTCCAATACCCGTCCCAGAAAAGTGTCGTTCTGGTATTTGACGGAAATACTCTCTATGATGATATTATAAAATTTATGGATGTATGCAGAGAATCACAATTTCCCGACATCGGCCTCTCAGGAGATATCGGATGAGTTGTAAAATAAAAACAAAGAAATATGACAATGTTTATTTACTCAAACTTTCCGGGGAAATTGAAGCTCCGGATATTAACACCATTTCTAAAAAACTTGAATCCCTTCTAAATAGCAAATACCATACAATTGCTATTGATTTAAATGAAGTGAAGTATATCGACAGCCATGGGCTGGGAGTATTTGTCTATTACTGGAAAATGATGGAAAAGAATGACCGTGAGCTCGTATTTGTAAAGCCCAGTGGTGTAATCAAGACGATTTTTGAAGGAACCAACCTCGACCAGATATTAAATATTGTTGACAGTCCGGAGGATTTATGAGTTTTCCCGTATCCAAATCAAACCAGAAACATCTACGAAAAGCGCGTACGGATAAAAGCCTTAAAGCTTTCAAGCCCCAATTAACATCCCTTATCGATGTTATGACAATCCTGCTAATTTACCTGTTAAAAAGCTTTTCATCGGAAGGAGAAATTATAACTCTTTCAAAAGACTTGATGCTCCCGGAATCTTCGGCAAACAAAATGCCCAAGCTAACCGTCGTTCTGACTATTAACAATAACTATATTCTGGCTGAAAATAAAGATTATTTAACCTCTGTTGATAAGGTCTTCTCAACAGACGACCTTATCATACCGGAGCTTAATAACTGGCTTAAAAACCGCCGTGAAATGACCAAAGAAATAGAAAAACATTCGACACAGATAAAATTTACCGGCGATATCACCATCCAGGCAGATAAACATATACGATTTCGCCTGCTAAAAAAAATAATGTATACATGCGGGCAGCAGGGATATAACAATTTCTCGCTTGCTGTCCTGAAAAAAGAGGAATGAGGCTTTTGTGCAGGGTATAAAAGTTGTTGCTGCGGGCAGCAGCGCATCGATAGCGCTTGATAAGGCATTGCTTCGTGAGATACGTGGAACGCTGTGGCAAAAAATAGATGCCCGTTTCTTTATTATTATGCTTTTATCAATTATCCTCCACAGTATCTTCATATTTCGAGTTAATACCATGAAATTGAAGGCTGTAAAAACAGCGACCATACAGGATATACCTCAACGATTTGCAAAGCTTATTGTAGACAAACCCGTACCAAAAGAGGCGCGGAAGGAAAAGATTACCGACCAGATGACTAGTCAGGAGGAAATAAAAGAGGAAACAAAGGCGGAATCTGAAAAAACGGCCCCCAAAACCCCCGGCGAAAAAAAAACAGTCGAGCGTAAAGCCGCCCGAAAAAGGGTTGCAACCCGTGCCGCAAGGGTCGAGAAGAAAATCAGGACCGTCGGCGTCCTGGGCATGCTCACCGGCATCGGTTCAACGGCAAAGGGCGCGTCGGTCATTGACGTCCTCGGTGGTACCAATCGAAAGAAAGAACGGTTCCAGGACCTTGAGAAGGCGCTGGAAAATATGTCCGGCTTAAAACAGACCGGTGATATTAAAATGATGGATCGCAAGCTGGTACGGAGCAAAGACGTCTCTGTCAGCCACAGGGAAAAAATTGATGACCTCGTTGCATCTATCGGCAACGCAAAGACCTCAACATTTGCCAAAAAAGGAAATTTTATCATTCAGCGTCCCGAAAGTATCGAAGGCGCGGCATCATCCAGTGCAAAACGGGACAATAATGCAATCAATAAGGTTGTCACGTCTAATAAAACCAGTATCCGTATGAGCTACGAAAAATACCTCAAACGGATACCGGACCTTACCGGAAAAATAACCATTCGATTTACTATTTTGGCATCCGGTAAAGTAACCGATGTTCAAATACTTGAAAACACGACAGGGAACACCAATCTTGAAAGAGACATTATCCGTAAAATTAAAATGTGGCATTTTGAAGAAATTGCTGAAGGGGAAGTCACGGTGACTTATCCTTTTGTATTCAGACCCTCCTGAAACATGAAAGGCTGATAAAATGAAAAAGATCATGGTATCGTTTTTTATTATTACAGGCTTCTATATATCCCTTCACGCCGCCATAATAAAAACAGGAGACGTACTTGACATCACGGTTCTGGGGCAACCTGAGTTTTCCGGCCGTTATACGGTCAGTCAAAGTGGAACAATAGAATATCCGCTTTTGGCTGATGAAACAATTGTAAATATCTCCACATCCGAGCTTATGAATGAATTAACCTTCAGGCTTGCCAAACATATTGAAAATCCCCTGGTTCTCATATCACCGGTTGAAAAGCCAAATATAACGGTTACCGTTTTAGGACAGGTTGCAAAGCCAGGACCGGTGGAAACATATCTAGGCGCAACTATACAAGAGGTAATCCAGCTGGCGGGAGGCCCTCTGGAAAAAGCTGATATTGACAGTGTGAAGGTCATCCACAAAGGTGGCAACGATCAGACTGCACTGTATTTCAACCTCAAATCTTTCATGAAAAAGGGTAAAATAGCCGACATGCCCAGGCTGCAGCCGGATGATATCGTAATACTTTTATCCCAGACACGCGCCACAAAAGTAAAAGTTATCGGAGCGGTAAATAAACCCGGCTTTTTTGACCTGGACGAAAAGATAAACCTTTTCGAGCTTATCTATCTTGCGGGAGGGCCTGCGGAAAAGGCCGATCTTTCCCGTGTGCGCCGTTTTTTTAAATCTGAAAATAAGACCCTTGAGGAAGTAATAAATGTGCAATCTTTTATTGATAAAGGTGAAATGGATAAAATCCCTATGGTTGAGGAAGGAGACGTAATTATCGTTTATTCCAAATGGTTTGACTGGAGAATTTTTATGAGTATTTTAACCAACGTCCTCCTTTTTATTGTGACTGTCCAGTCTATCAGAGGAGCTGTAACCTAAGTGAACAAACCTCCACTCCTTGCAAATATAACACGGTTTAAAAAAACCGATATAGGAATTAGAGATTATATTACAATAATCCTCAGGCGTAAAATGGTTATAATTGTCTCACTTCTTTCTTTGGTACTTTCCACCGTATACTATGTTTACCGCATTGAAGACATTTACGAATCTTTCTCAACACTGGTTATTGAAGAAACCAATCCTGTCATGAGCCAGCTCATGAAAATCGGGGGAAGACCCCTGAGCTTCTACCAGGGTATTCTTAATAGCCGGACCTTTCTTGAGCTGACTCTTGACAGCATCGGCATGGATATCTTTAAAACCACTTTCCCGAAATTTACTGAAAAAGACGCTATTCAATACATTAAAAACAACATCTCTCTCAGGAAGACAGAGTATGCTTCTTTCCTGCGACTTAACTGCCGTGCAAAATCCCGTGAGCTCGCCTATTTTATTGCCTCCGTATCAACAGACCTTTTTCAGAGGCGGTGCCATGAGGTAGAATCCGAGGAATCACGCAGAGCGGTAATTGAGATCGATAAGCAGCTTAAACTTATTCGTGAAAAGCTGGAAAAAGCGGAATACGACTACCGCACCTTCAAGGAAAAAACCGGGAATATCCTTGAGGGACTGCCTCCGGAGCTGAAAACACTTCAGGAAGCCCATGCTGAAAACCTGGCACTGCTCGGTGTTAAGGAAGCTGATTTAAAGGCTGAAAAAATACAACTTGCACGGTTAGAAGCTAAAGTTACACCAACCGCTACGAAAAAATCACCCGAAGCATTAAAACTGAGATCCCGCCTCAAGGAACTTGAAAAGGAGCGAATACGCCTTGAAAACCTTGGCATCCGGCTATCAAGCACATCAACGATAGACCGGGAGATAGACGAAGTGGAAAAACAGCTCCTGCAATATAAACAGACCAAATCTGCAAAACGCGCTGATCCAAATACTATTCGTCAATGGCAGGAACTTCGTAAATTAGTGATTGGGAAAGAAGCCGAGCTATCTCTGTTTAAACGACGCCTGGAGTCTTATCAAAGAGCCATTAAAAATTACAAAAAGGACAACCCGAATATTCTGAGCAAATCATTGGAGTTGCTTCGTCTTAAACGCTCAAAGGAAATCTATGAAAATATTTATAATATCCTTCTTGAAAAGGCTGAAGAGCAGCGTATTCTCAGCGCCTCCAGCGGTGCCGGTATAAAAACTGTTGATATTGCTCAAATGCCGGATAATCCTATACCGAAGAATGAAACGCGATACTATATCCTCGGCGTCATACTCGGCCTCGCATTGGGATTCGGCCTCGCGTTTATTATGGAATTCAATGATACCTCTATAAAATCCAACGAAGATGTTGAAAAATTTCTTAACATTCCTGTGCTTGGCACAATACCCCATATCACCTTCAGTAAAAAAGAGGATATAAAACTTAAACGAAGATCATCTAAATCAAAACGAAGCATCTCCGTCACCCATTACCCCAGCCACCTGCTTAATTTCTCAGGTGATGAGTCGGTCACAGCCGAGGCTTACCGGTCTTTACGGACAAATCTCTCCTTTGTCAGCCCCGACGATCCAATTAAATGCCTGCTCATTACCTCAGCCGGGCCTTCCGAGGGAAAATCTCTTACCATAGCAAATCTTGCTCTTGCCTACGCTCAAATGGGTAAAAAAACATTACTGGTTGATACTGATTTAAGACGCCCTGTCATTCATCATATCTTTAGCATGAAACGCGAACCGGGCTTTACCGACCTGTTTGCCGCAGAAGCTGATTATAACGCAGTTGTTAAACCAACACAAAGAGAAAACCTCTCTATTATTACTGCCGGTATTTTTACACCAAACCCCGCAGAATTGATTGCTTCTCAAAAAATGGAATCCCATGTTGAATACTTCAAAAAGAATTTTGATATGGTATTTTTTGACACGCCGCCAATTGTTGCTGTTACTGACGCACCTTTGCTTGGGACAAAGCTCGACGGCGTTCTCCTCGTTGTCAGGTCACATAAAACGAGACGTGAAGTAGCCATGCAGGCGGTAAGCAACCTTAATAATGTCGGGGTAAAATGCATAGGAAGCGTTCTCAACGATATAAACCTTTCTCACCGTTATTCATCATACGGCTATTATAAGTACTACTACCATTACTATAAAAGCAAGGTCTGATAATGTCTTCTGCACAAAATGAGAACTCTGAAAACCTGGCTTTTTCAGAAGATTATCATAAAGCAAATAAATGGAAAACAAAAATTTCAGCAACGAGGAATCCATTACTGAGAGCTCTCTGGAATTTCTGCTCATTTAAACGCGGCGGCGTTAATATATTAGCGTCTCAACTGAAAAACTCTCAATTGGTTCTGGATTTGGGTTGTGGAAACGGTGCTTATTCCTGCTGGTTCCTCGGTAATAAGCCTCGATCCAGAATCATTGCAACGGACTGGTCCTTTACCGCATTACAAAGCATTACCGACCTTAAAAAGGGACCCGTACAAAAAGTATGTGCAGATATACATAATTTGCCCTTTAAGCCGGAAATGTTTGATCTGATTTTTTCAATTGACACTTTCGGCCATGTCTCGGATCTTGAAAAAGTCCTCAATGAAACTTTGCGCGTTGCAAAGAAGGGCGCCAACCTGTTTTTGCACAGTGAATGCAGCGATTACCGGCACAGATGGCCGGATAGGACTCTCATACGCAGAAACAATAAAGATATACTTGCAGAATATGACGGGCATTTCTCGTTAAAAACAAGCGAGTCTATTCATTCATTATACAACCAGCGTTTTCATATCAAATCATTCTTCAGTCCTGCCGGTATTCTCGGATGGATCATCGGCTACCCTGACAAATATTATAAAGGGTTTAAAGAGGCTCGTATGCATTTCTTTATGTGCCTAACAGGTATATTTACATTTATAAAACGAATGCCAATACTTGGCGCTGCGCTGCGGTTCCTTAATGCCTTTACAAACCGCGTGGAGCTTTATTTCGGATTATATGGAGGTGGCTCCTGCTTTTCTTTTTTAGAAAAACCCGATAACTGAAAAATATAAGAGAAATAATATAAACAAATTCATTTTCCCTGTCATTTGACATATGCCAGTAAAAATTTCTATTATCATTCCCACATACAAGCGTCATGCGTCCCTGGAAAGGACTCTCACTTCCATTGCACAATATAAACCCGCTGATTCGGAAATTATTATCGTTGACCAATCCCCCGACAGTAAGAAGCAATCACAAACTTTATGCAAGCAATTCCCATTTGTCAGGTATATCCACCTTTCAAAACCAAGCCTGCCAAATGCGCGAAATACAGGGATTATTAACAGCAGTGGCAGTATCATCCTCTTTTTGGATGATGATACAACAGCTCACCCGGATTGCTTTAACGAACATCTTGCCGCTCATGCCCGAAATGGTATATTCGCTGTTGCCGGGCGAATAAAACAAATGAATAAAAATGTATCCTGGGCAGAAACACACACTGTCGCATCCATAGACAGCCAAACCGGCGAAACAACGGGGAATTTCGATCTAGATTACGATGGGGATATTCTATACGCTACCGGCGGGCATATGTCAATAAAAAGAAATGTTTTTAAGAATGCAGGTTTATTCAATACATTTTTTATTGGTAATGCATTATTTGAAGATATTGAATTCTCCTTAAGGATCAGGAAAAGAGGGTATCCGGTATATTATAATCCCAAAGCAATAATTTCTCATTATCCGGATAATAAAGGAGGGTGCCATGAAAGTAATAACACGCTATATTTACTTGAGCGATTGCATAACCATATCCTCTTTTATACCATGCATTTAAATGTGATACCATCAAAAGAATGTTTTATATATATAAAAAATTTAATGGAATATATCTCACGTAAGGAAAATAATTCACACAGCATTTTTAAGTTTTGCTTATGCCTACTCTTTATTTTTAAAGCCTATGTTAATGCAGGCATTTCCTTCTTATACAACCCTAAACTATCAGGATAAAAACAGGGGAATATATCTATGAAAATCGCCTGGCTATTCCCGGTTAATCAAAAATGCGGCATATCATTTTATTCCCTTGAATATGTTAAAGCATTGGGAGAATTTGTTGAAATAGAAACGATTGATATTCAAGAGTGCCTAAACAGTATTAAGCAATATGCAAACAGGCTTAATTCATTTGATATTATTCATATTCAATACGAAACATCGCTCTTTCTTAAAGGGAATTATGATAGCTATAAACAACTATGCAACCTTATAACAAAACCAATCGTTGTCAG
>JAUXBV010000081.1 GCA_030619215.1 Fibrobacterota bacterium
AAATGTGATAAAATAATGAGACGGTACATTCTCAGGCCTTCGCTCATATTCAGGGAAAAACTCGGAGCTTGCCTCAAATCTTCCATAGGGACCAAGCCAGTGCAGGAAACGCCAGGTAAACAGCGACGTAAACCTGATTTCATCGGTTGAGCTTTTTAACCGCGACAGGTCCCACTCCTCAAAGTCTATCCCCTCACTGAGCCAGAGGCGGTTGTCCCACTCAATGGCTTCCTTTTTATAATTCAAACTTGAACGGAATATAAGAGAAACAGATTTATTGTTTGTATTTTTAGAGCTGTCGTCATGATCATATTTAGCATTAAAATCTACACTGCCACCAACGTCAATACCGTATTTCCAGTTTGAAGCAATTCCGGAAGCTGCTTCCGTTTGAACCACACCACCACCCTTTATCTCCAAACTGTTTTCGTCCTGAACAAGGGTAAAGCGAACAAACTCACCTGGAAGCAGACGTACTGTTACAAAATTTGTTAATGTATTGTAACCCTGGCCAACGCCAAAAATCTTGTAAATTCCTGGTTTAAGTATCCATGTTTTAACATTTTCTCCAAGGTCGGGATCCCTGCCAAATCCTCTGCCAAAAGGGGCGAACTTATCTATTCTTGCCAGTTCATATTCCCCGCGAAACGGATAGTTGCCCTCATCAACAACGTCAATTTGGAGCCCACACCAGTTTGGAATTAACGGTATTATTTTACTTTCTTCCAAGGTTACAGGCCTTACAATTTTCTGCCTGTGCGGCCCGCTTCCCAGCATGACATAATATTTACCCGGCATAAGGTTGTATTTCCTGCCTGTCTTCCCGGAAGCAACAACATCTCCGGTGGAATCTATAATCTCTATCTCTGATTCCAGGTTTGGATCGCTCATATAGGGGACATATACAGCACCCATACCCATAAGCATCTTTTTTTTATCCTGGGCAATTTGTACCTGTATGGGTGGTGCATCCCATGTTCTGGCAGCGCGGTCAAGCCAGGTTGGAGACTCCGGTGATGTCCCGGGTACTTTTTTGACAATACTGTCCCGGGGTGTTAAAAAATCGAAGTATTGATCCTCTGTTATCTCTTCGCCGGGCAGGTCATCCGGGGGCTTTGCCGTGAGTAACGCAATAAACCCATAGAGCATTATTATAATAATGCATACATAGTATAGCGAAATATCAGGAATACGGCTTTGTTTATTCAATACTATATCCACCTGAAAGTGTATCTTCACTTTCGGGAGTAGTTTCCGGTGTGACGCCATACTCTTTTGCAAGCACCACATCCATATCATGCAGTGCCTGAGACATGATGAAATCCAGTATCTGCGAGAGCTCTCTTATTACATATTCGGGATCATGCTGAAAAACCTGCTTACGCCTGTCAAAGCGCCGCATATATACGGTGCGGCCGTCACTTAACCGTATGAGTCTCATACGTATCGCAAGATGCGCAAACCACACATCCTCGCTGTCATACTCTTCAATGGCTTCTATATGCCCTGATAATTCATAGTCGGGTTTTGCCCCCTCGTCAAATCTCCGAACCACGTGGCTTACGATACCCGTTGATGCTATGTGCTTGTCAACAGCATCGGTAATCATCCGGACCGGCTTTACCGCCCATGCGCGGAAGTAATAGTACTCGAGCTCAAAAGGACTTTTCCGGTAGACGAGCTGCGGCCTGGAATAGGCTTCTTCAATAGTGAACTCCTTAACACGAATCGTGTATGGATAAGGCCCCTGAAACTGCCTGCTACGCAATGGCTCCGGTTCATAGTTGATAACATAGAACTTCTTTACCGGTACTTTTCCACAGGTTATTAAAACAAGGCATACCACTACGGCTGACAGAAACAACCAGTGTTTTTTTATTATCTTCATTTAAGTCTCCGCTCTTTCTGTGATTCACCCTTCAGAATAAGGGATGGGTTTTCCATGAGAAGCTTTGAGAGCTCATTCGTATTCTCTAAGGTCTCTCTCAAATTTTCCATGGAAATGGTTATATCCTCACGGCTCTGTTTTATGGTCATATCGAGATTTTCCGACAAATTCTTCATCGCCTTCGCGGTTGAATCAATCTGATCCATGATACGGGCAAATTGACCCAAATCAACATCCCGGTCGATTTTTCCGGTAATTGATTTTATGTCGGTAGAGATGGCGTCTACCTTGCTCATGATACTTCTGGCAGAAACCACAATGTCATCTGCTTTGGGCGTGAGGTTTTCCATAAATTGGTTGGCTCTGCTGGTAACCCCCTCAACATGTTTCAACGTTTTGTTTATGGAGGTGATATTATCGGGATCGGTCAGCATATTCAGGTGATTTAACAGAAGCTCGACTTTTACAACAATATCTTCCGCTTTACCGGTGATAGTATGCATAAGAGACGGTTTCGACGGTATTTCCGAGCCCTCCTTTAACACCTTTGCATCAGGGGCGCCGCCGGTAATCTCAACATAGAGCAGCCCTGTTATACCCATCAACCCGGTCCTCGCTTCCATACCTTCGGTTATCGCAATCTTGTTCCGGTCAATACGGTAGAACACTTTTATTTTTGTAAAATCATCGGGATTCAGAAGTATCTCTTCTATATTTCCAATGCGCACACCGTTATATTTAACCTCCGCTCCCTCCACCAGGCCGGAAACCGATTCCCCTTCGCCAAAAATAGAATAATATAACTCCGTTCGATCATTCAGCCTGAACCCTATGGGAATGGCAATAAACAACACAAGGAGCACACACCCTGCAATCATGAAAATACCCAGCCTTGCCCTTTGCGACTTTGTAATGCTCATTATCAGTTCTCCACATTAAAGGATGTTTCACTCACTCCCGACGCTGACTGCAGGAGTGGCGGCGTGCGGTTGAAAAAGTTAAATACCGGCCCGCTTTGTACCTTTAAGGCATCCTCAAGAAGACCGTCATAGAGAAGCCTTCCCCTGTCAAGAAAAATAATATTATCGGCAATCTTTTCAATAGAAAGAAGCTCATGGGTGATAACCACGATGGTAATACCCAAACTTTCCCGTATCTTTAACAGCAGTTCGTCAAGGCCGTTTGCCGTAACCGGATCCAGCCCGGCAGACGGCTCATCACAGAAAAGCAGCGGCGGGTCAAGCACCAGCGCCCGTGCCATGGCAACACGCTTTCTCATGCCCCCCGAAAGCTCGCCGGGATAAAGCGGCGCTGCCTGAGGGAGATCGACCTGTGTGAGCTTAAGATGAACGATCTCATTAATTACATCCTCAGCCAGAGAGGTATGCATCCGTAAAGGAAGTGCGATATTCTCCTTTACGGTAAGCGAGCCAAGCAGTGCGCCGTTCTGAAAAAGAATACCCACCCTCTTCAATACCTCCACTGTTTCCGCTGAATCCAGATCGCCGATTCTCCGGCCGAAAACCTTTACATATCCTGAATACGGTTTTATAAGACCTATAATATGCTTGAGCAGTGTTGTCTTTCCGCAACCCGACGTACCAAGAATTACACAAATTTCGGATGGGTGAATATCCGTTGTAATGTTATAAAGTACGGTCTTCTCACCGTATCTGGCAGTGAGGTCATGAACTTCCACTACAGGAGCTTTACTTTCCATCATAATCCAAATATTTTAATGTCGTAAATAAATGAAAATAGTGCATCAGCAATAATAATAACAAAAATTCCTACAACAACAGATGCCGTGGTCTCTTTGCCAACCTCTTCAGCACCGCCTCTTACCTTAAACCCAAAGTAGGCGCCGATCCAGATAATAAGCCACGCAAATATAACGGATTTTATTATGCTGATAATGAAATCCTTAACAAAGAGATTTTTCACCATCTCGCTTATAAAAAGGTCGACCGTTAAGTTCACATAAAAAAGGCTTACCACCAGGCCGCCCAAAATACCCGCCACCATGGACAAGACAGCCAGCATGGGCATGGTAAGGGAGATGGCCCAGAATTTCGGCACCACAATAAACTGAATATGGTTCAGGCCCATGGTCTTGATCGCATCCACCTCTTCCTGAACGACCATTGTAGCTATCTCTGCCGTAGTTGCACTGCCCGATCTTCCTGCAAGTATGATCGCGGTCATCAGAGGGCCCATCTCACGAATCATGCCCCAGGTGATCATTGCAACCAGAAACACGTCAGCGCCAAACTGTCTCAGCTGTATCGCCGATTGTATGGACAGCACGATGCCGATGAGAAAGGAGAGCAGTCCGACAATACCGATGGCATTAAATCCGAGCTGGTACATCTGCTCGCCAAGAATCCCTCTGCGAAAATCCCTTTTATATATAAGCCCGATTGTGCCCCAGTAAACCGTTTCTACAAATATTGAAACTGCTTTAACAAGCTCTTCATAGAATCCAACTGTTTTATCGCCTATATCGGCAAAAAAGCCCTGTCCCTTTTGTGGGGCCACCTCTTCCGGTTTCGAGGCCCACCTTTTCACAGTTAGAAGCAACTCGTCTGAAATGTTGGTAAGGACCAGCTTATGCCCCGCTTTATTATACCGGCTGTTTAACAGGTGTATTAGAGAAATGCCCGCAGAGTCAATTGCCTGTGTTCTGCTGAAGTCAAGCTTCAGGGTGCCCTGCGGCTTTTCTGTAGGGAGCCTGCTCCCCTCCACCCACTCTCTGGTGAGCCTTTCGGGGAGGGTAACAGGAGTTTTGGGGTTTAGATCATTCATCACTTTTTTTAAGATTTATAAAGACATCTACTTTTTAACAATTCTTATTCTCCCCCTTTTCCCTCCCTATGGGGACGCCTTATGGGAAAATTCATGCTCCTCCGGAGGTGCAATCCTGCGAAGCAGGTGACAGGAGGGATTGAAATTCTATTATCCGTCTCTTATAAGAATATACTTCTTATCTGCGTTTTCCCCCTGGTAATACCCCAGCCGACCTGGAATAATCGAAATTATTGCCCCTCTGCCACAGTTAAAAACCTTTGTTAAAGCATCAAAAAGAGGCATCTCTCTACAGTCAATATCTCTCCATTTTGAAATTACATAACATATTTTGGAGGCCCCTTCTGACTTTACTATTTCAAAAATCGAGTCAATGCTCTGTTTCTCAACCGGCAACGGCCTGACAAACCTCTCATCAAGAAAATCAAATCCGAGGTTTGGAAGCCTGTTCAAAAACTGCGACCGTTTCCTGCCGCTGGCAAGCTGTATAAGAGCCCTTTTTTGCCTTCCGGGCAGGAAAAATGCCTTTATTAAAGACTCTTCATGTAATGTGTTACGCATACAATCATAACTGTATATGTATAAATAGTAATGGCTATTATTGTAACTCAACTATTATACTATAAATAGCTAATATAAGTATATAAAAAAACGAGAAACAGGCACAAAGAAATGAAATCTGTGACGGAGTTGCGTTAATTGCGATAGTTGTTTCAATAAATTATATTCTCTTTATGCCACGAAAAAAAAGAATAATAGTACCGGGCGAAATACATCATATAATGTCAAGAGGTATAGATGGTATTGAAATATTCAAAGATGACAGGGATAAGGCGGTATTTATTTCTTTGCTTGGAAAAATACTTGATAAGTGGAGCTGTATATGTTATGCATGGACATTAATGCCGAATCATTACCATTTATTGTTACGACCCTTGAATAAGGAGCTGAGCACAATAATGAGACGCCTAAATGGTTCTTACGCGAGATATTTTAACAAACGATGTAAACGTAAAGGATACCTGTTTCAAGATCGTTTCAAGTCAATCGCTACTCAAGAATACTGGTATTTTAAAGAGCTGATACGCTACATACATTTAAATCCTGTTCGATCCGGTTTAATTAATGATTTACAGAAATTAGATTCCTACCAATGGTCAGGGCATCAGGCAATAATAGGAAAAGGTAGCTACCCATGGTTCTCATCTCAGAAGGTGTTAAGCCGGTTCGGAAGGAGTAAAAAAAAGGCTATCGAAAAGTATTATCAATTCCTCCGAGACGGGTTGGAAAAAAAATATAGCTCTTCAATAATTGAAACAGTTCAGGACCTGAAAGGAGAGATGGGTGATATTCAAGATGAACGAGTATTAGGCGACGCTGAATTTATACGGGATGCATTGGAAAAAGAGAGAAAAGCTGAAAAAAATAAAAATCTATCAATAAAAAACCGTCCTTCATTAGAAACATTAGCATCACAAACTGCGAAGCAATTTGCTATTGAAAAAAATGAATTAAGCTTAAAAGGCAGAAGAAATATAAGGTCCAAAGCACGCTCCAATTTCTGTAAAACAGCCTATTTAAAGTTTGGCTACCCTATAAACGATATTGCGCATTTTCTTGGGTTGCATCCAAGTAATATAATTCGTTTAATAAACTAAAATTTATATCGCAATTATCGCAACTCCGTCCCAAATATAAAAACCTAATATCAACTTCCTCCATTACATTATTTTTGTATAGTTATGGAACAGGCACTTTTCGAAAGTATAACCGGCACTTTTATGGACGGGACTCCTGTTGAGGCGGTACCGAGGAATAAACGGCTTATCGTTTCCATTATGGATCATTTGAACAGGATGTTCAATACCCGGACAGGCAGCATCCCGCACCTTAAGGACTACGGGCTTCCGGACATTTCGGAAATTTACAGGAAAATGCCTGACGGGATTGATGAGTTAATAGATGCTGTTAAACGGACGGTTGAGCGATACGAGCCAAGGCTGAAGAATGTGAGGGTTGTCCAGCTTGAGGATGATGTTGTTGGCGCCCGCCTGGTGCTGATACTTTCCGGTGAATTGATGGAAGGCGAGCTGGTGCGGTTTCAAACGACATTTATCAGTACGGGAAATTCAACAATATCTCCGTGGAAGAAACCACAATAATAGATTATGATTGAAAAATATTACGAAGAAGAGTTGCGTTATCTTTACGAGTCCGGCAAGGAGTTTGCGAAAGCGCATCCGGATCGGGCACAATTTCTCAACATTGATTCCGTGGGTGATCGCGACCCATACGTGGAGAGGCTGTTCGAAGGGTTTGCCTTTTTAGCTGCACGCATCAGGGAAAAGCTTGACGACTCTTTCCCGCAATTGACGGAAGGTATTATCAACCTTCTGTGGCCGCAGCTTCTGCAGGAACTGCCGTCAACGGCAATAATCCAGTTCAGCCCCCGTACCGGCCTGCTTCAGGAAACCAAAACTCTGCCGCGGGGATCCGAAGTGCTCTCAAACCCGGTAGGCCCTGACTCTATTGTCTGCAGATTCATTACAACGCAGGATGTTGATCTGGGGCCGGTATCTTTAACCGGTATAGAAAAGGAGAGTGATACAAAAGGAAACGAAATTCTCTCCTTCCACTTTCAGCTTGAACCCGGAGCTTCATGGAGCAGCTGCTCGTTTAAAAAACTGTGCCTCTACCTTCACGCCGAGCTTCCCACTGCCCTCATGCTGCATGAGAACCTTACCACCAGCGTTAAAAAGGCGCAGCTGTCAATAAACAAAGGGCAGTTTACTGTTGATATCAATCCCGATACGGCAATTACCCCGGGTGGCCTTACGCCCGACCATGCACTGCTTCCCGAAGACAAGCGCGCGTTCTGGGGCTATTCCCTTTTACGGGAGTATTTTGTCTACCCGGAAAAATTTCTTTTTATAGACCTGAACGGCTTTGACACCATCCCGTTTCTTGATCCCGAGCCTCAGAGTTTTGTCTATACCGTAACCCTTTCCAAACAGTTTACAACAGACAAGCCTTTCTCTGCGGAAAGCTTCCGCCTTTTATGTTCACCGGTTGTAAACCTTTCCCTGCAGGAGACAGAACCGGTTACCCGCAGCGGCCTCAAATCCGAGTACCGGGTTGTTGCCGATGTTGCCTCGCCTGAGCATGTCCATGCGCACAGTATTACCTCGGTAACCGGCATAGACCGGGTTACCGGCGAGCGTCACGAATATGAACCGCTCTATACTTTCAAAAACTTAAATTCAAAAGATGAAAGAACGTTCATATCACGATTTGTACGATTGCCCAACGGTAAACGCGAGCTGTTTCTTATTACCGGCGGTAAACAGACGACTGAGGAGGGAAATATCAAGGAGGAGAACCTCTCCATAATGGCCTGGTGCTCAAACGGTGAGCTTCCCAGGGACTATGTAAAGGAAGGCGGGATAAACAGGCCCGGCAAGGGATTTCCCGATTATGTGAGAATTACAAACATTACCCGCCCCACACTGCCCTGCACACCGCCCCAGGATGATAACTACCTGTGGATGTTTCTCTCCCATCTCAGCAGTACCTGGGCATCGCTGGCTTCAGCGGAGGCCCTGAAAAGTTTCCTCAAGATCTACGACTGGTCAAGGCAGGAAGGGAGAGCCCGCAGAATTCAGGCTATCAGCGACGTAACAAGTGCCTCTGCGGAAAAAATTATTGGCGGGTGTGCAGTAAGGGGCGTATGTGTTACCGTTACCCTTGGCGAAGCTGAGTTCAAGGACCGCGGCGACATGCACCTGTTCGGACAGATTCTTTCCGAGTTTCTTGCCCGGTTCGTCTCTATCAATTCATTCCTTGAGCTTGTTTTCATCCAGAAACCTTCCGGAAAAACAATGCGATGGAATCCAACAGAGGGGAAGCGATGCCTGATCTGATCAATCAGATGGTTGAGAAGAGCCGCGAGCTCGATTTCTTTCAGGCGGTATCGATTCTTGAAGAATATTTTCAGAAAGAGGAGGCCGGTTTCGATCCCCTGAACTCAAACAGAATACGATTCTATTCAGATACTGCCATATCATTTCCGCCGAGCGACATTGCAAAAATTGTAAGCGATGATAACGGTTCTGTTCGATTCGCCCTTTCATTTATGGGACTGCTCGGCATATCTTCACCGTTGCCTCAATATTTTATTGAATACGGGTATAAACATGAGGGAGAGGAAACAGCTCTCTCCGACTTCCTCAGTATATTCAACCACCGGTTTTATGTGCTCTTTTACCGTGCATGGAAGAAATACCGGATCATAAAAAGATTGTCGGAACTCGACCCGTCCGGGCTGTTTCAAAAAATTGCATTTCTTTCCGGTATCGATGAGAAGAATTTACAAAAGCGTAAAAGAATGGTTGCCTATACCGGTATTCTTACCGGATCGTGCAGAAGCGCCGAGGGCCTGAGAACCGTCATATCCGATTATTTTGAAGCTGTTCCTGTTTCCATCAGGCAATGGATTCCGCGGTGGGCAAAGGTGGACGAGCCGAAAAAAATCGGTGAGGATTCCGTGCTGGGATTAACGGCAATGTGCGGCACCCACATCCGCGATACCAGCGGCAAGTTCATGATAATCATTGGCCCGCTTGAAAAGGAGACCTTTGAAACCTTTCTTCCGGATAAACCCAATATAGCACAGTTAAAGGAAATTGTTGATAAATACATGACAGACCCCCTGGAGTTCAGCATTGAGGTAAAATTGAAGCCCTCTGCGCTTATTCCGGTTGTCCTGGGGGAAGGCGGCGCGCCGCTGGGTATAACATCATCCTGCGGCCCGTCACTGGAAAAATCCGATGATTATTCAATTTTAATTGGAGGTTGATAATAATGGCAGGGGCGTACCATTGTACGCCCCTGCATACATATAACAATTGTTACTACTCAGGTATAGTTTTTAATAATGTCATTGCGAGCGAAGCGAAGCAATCTCATTTCTAAGACGT
>JAUXBV010000198.1 GCA_030619215.1 Fibrobacterota bacterium
CGTAACCAAGATCCGCAAGCATTTCATAAGCCAGGTCGCATAAGATGTCCTCATCCTCAACAAGTAAAATATGAGCTGTCCCTTTAACAGATTTCTCTTCTTCAGCAGAATCCTGTTTTATTTCACTTCTTTCGCATACCAATGGAAGGTATATGCTGAAAGTGGTACCGTGCCCTATCTCACTGTAAACGTTGACCGCTCCCTTATGGTTCCTCACCGTTCCATATACGGCAGCCAGCCCCATGCCCGTACCTTTACCCTCTTCTTTCGTTGTAAAAAACGGCTCAAATATACGTTCCAGGTTCTCTTTGTCAATGCCGGTACCGGTATCGGTTACGCTGACCTGAATGTAATCACCTTCAGCAATGTCATAGGAGCTGTTTTCACAATACTCTTTATCAAGATGCTCAATGCTGGTGGAAAAGCTTAGTTTTCCCCCTTCAGGCATTGCGTCACGAGCATTGAGAGCAAGATTGAGAATAGCATTCTGAAGCTGGGATGAATCGCCAACGGTAAAGGGTGGATTTGCTTTCAGATGCTGCCTCAGCTCTATCTTTTTATCAATACTGTGCTGCAGAAGGTTGACTACCTCAAACACGATCCTGTGAATGTCCACCGGGATGGAGAAGTACTTGCCCTTGCGGGAGAAAGCAAGCAGTTGTGCAGTTAAATCAGCGGAGCGTTTTACACAACTGAGGATTCCATCCGCATAACGATACAGTGTCGGGTCGTCAGCAACAGCTTCCCGCAGCAGATCACCGTAACCCATGATGCCGGCAAGCTGGTTGTTGAAATCGTGGGCGATTCCGCCTGCGAGCTGTCCGACCGCTTCCATCTTCTCCGCCTGTCGAAGGCGGTCTTCCATCTCCCTACGCTCGGTTATATCCTGCCCTACAGCAAGGAGTCCAACTGCGTCTCCCTTTGCATTCTTAAGTGTCTTGTCATACCAGATAATCTCGCGTTTACTACCGTTTTTCGTAATAATAAGGCTTATATTACCTTTTGTTCGAATATCTCCCACCGCTTTTTTGAATAACTCCTTAATCCTGTCATTATCTTCGTGCGGTAAAAATGTCGAAAACCACTCTTTACCCTGCACCTCCTCAAATTTATAACCGGAAATCTCTTCCATGTACGGGTTAAATTTTACTATTCTTCCTTCCATATCCAGAACCAGTATAATTACCTGCGCTGTTTCAATAAGGCTTTCCGCAAAATCACGCTCTTCCCTTAAGGCTTCCTGCGTTTGTTTTCGTTCGGTGATATTCTGAATAAATGCTGCAATACCGGTTACCTTTCCTTTCTCATCACGTATTGGATTCCACATAAACTCATAAAATATGCCAAGTCCCGGCTGCTCCTGCACCTCGGTAAAACTTTCGCCGCTCAAAACCCTGTTAAAACTCTTTTTTGCTATTTTGCGGGCTTTCGGAATGCTTATAAGCTCTAACAAGTTCATACCCAGCTCAATCTCCACACCATACACCATACGCACTTCTTCCCTGTGAGCCTGGTTGAAGGAGGTATAATTATAATTCTTGTCGAGTGAAAATATTATTACATCCTTCGAACTTTCCATAACCGCCCGCATGCGCGCGTTTACCTCTTGTATAGCAGCTTCAGCCTGTGCATGAGCTATGGACTCCCCTATCATCCCCGCAATAGATTCCACAACATCCCTAGTGGCGGGAGAAAACTCGTCAACAGCGTGAGATGCCAGGTTTAATGCGCCGATAACTTTTTTTTCATGTTTTATCGGTATTATTGAAACTGCTTTCAATCCTTCTTCTTTGCGTTCCGCATCAACCGGAATACCCAGCTTTGAGTGGTGTAAATGAATGGGTTCTCCTTTCATAACCAATTTTGCCTGGTGAGTATCAGCACCAAAGTGCGAGGCTGCGTTAATAAACTTTGCAGGCAACCCGCGATGTACCGTCAAGTTTAAATCGCCTGTTTTTGTATCACAGATATATACTCCACCGGAGTCAATCTCGTCCATCTGCATTGCCATATCCATTAAGCTATCCAAAATCTCTTCCAGGTTACTTGCGCCACCGCAGGCAATACCGATATCTTTCTGTATACGAAGCAGCTTTTCCGTTTTTCTACGTTCGGTGATATCCCGATAAGTTCCCCACACCCTTACCAGCTTACTTTTTTCAATCACACCATGGGCATTATTTAAAAAGTAACGCCTGGTACCGTCGGGAAGTATCTCCATACCTTCACCGTCAACAGTTCTGTAACCGTCCTTGACAAACTGTCTGAACAGCCTGTCGAGACTGCCGGGAATGGTTCCGAATATGTCAGTCAGCTTCTTACCGGTAACATCTTCGGCTCTTTCAGCACCGTACGCTTTTGCAGCGATATTGTTGCATTCCGCAAGAACGCCCCCATACAAAAGCCTGACCTGTTCTTCAGCAGGGAGACCTGTGGGAACCGGGTGATCATATTCAAAGCAGAATATTGCCTCTGTAGTATGCTCAACCAGCGAGCGGAAACGCTGCTCAGACTTTTCCATCTCCTTTATTGCCCGGTGCCGCTCAGTAATATCTTCTCCGGAACTCAGCGTCCCGACAATTTTACCGTCATCATTTACAATGACAGTATTGTGCCACGCTATCATTCTCTCAGTGCCGCTTTTAGTTAGAACCGTATTCTCATAATACTCCACCGGCTCTGTTTTACCGGCAATAAGCTTCCTGAAAACAGTCTTTACCTGTTTGACCAGCTCTTTGGGAAGAAAACTATCGAACCAGTTTTTCCCGATTATCTCTTCCTCTTTATCATATCCCAGTATTTCGCAGCCTTTTTTATTGATAAGTATAACATCGCCTTTTGCATCAATGGCAACGAAAATCGTCGCTGCAATGTCAAGGTACTTCTGAGCCTGTTCCTTCTCAGCCTTCAGCACATCCAGCCACAGCTTTCTTTCTGTAATATCCTCGCTGATATAGACCGAATGAGTGATCCTGTCATGCGCATCTTTCATAGGGAAGATCGTTGCCTGCCTCCATACGGTTTTACCGGTACTCGTTTTGTCGCAGACTTCACCCTTCCATGCATTCCCTTTTACCAGTACTGTTTCCCGAATTTCAGGCAGGCTTTCTTTTAGAGAAGAATCCATTGATATAAAAGAACGCCAGTTGGTTCCCAGAATCTTCTTTCTGGGGTATTTATATATTTCCAGTAACTTAGGATTTACATACTCAACGACACCTTCAGTGTTAATAATAGCAATACCATTGGTACTCTGTTCAAGTGCCAGTGAAAGCATGTTTGTACGTTCTTCCGCCTTGAGAATTGATATGCCGTGTGTCTCAAGCTCGCCAATTCTCTTTTTCAGCGCTTCAATTTCTTCCAATAACCGGGCTTTTGTTTTTGTTGCCATAAGTGACTCCAATAAGGAATTCTTTATAACACATATACTTTATAAGTAAAGTATCATACTTTTCTAAAATCGGGAAGTAAATTTTCTCTTGAAGGCAGGCTTTTGAGGAATATTACTGCGAGCGAGAAATGTGTTAATGGTGCGTAACGATTCCGGAAAAGCCAATATACTACCTTATTCAAAAGTACTATTTGGTAACCTTTTTTTCCAATGGTAAATTGTAAAAACTTACTTGCCAATGCCTGATCCGACGACACCAATAAAAAATCCCCGCCTTCCCGGCTCACTCCTTGCTTCTTGCAATTATATTTATTATTTAATAACTATTAAAAATGAATTAAATTAATGAGGTTATTTTAATTCCCGAATACAATGAACCGGACGATCAGGCAGCCTTCAATATTGTTGCCAATCTGCACCCCAATCACACTGCTGTTGCAATAGACTGCCGTGAGATTATTAAACTTGGTGGAATGGTCCACTGCGTGACGCAGCAGCAGCCGGCTCAAAATACTACCCAAATCTCAGATGACGTTATAGCCCCAAAAAATAATAACAGGATTACCGTTAAAACTCATGCGTCCGGAAAGATAAGCTTTAAATGTGTGGTTGCATGTACCTATAAAATTTCCATATATAATAGTGAAGGAAAAAAAATGACTCAATTGGCGCATCGCTACTTTAAAAAGGGAAAACATAGAATGCAATTTACCAATCGGCTTTTTGCTTCAGGTACATATCTGCTGCAGATTAAAGGGTCATATCAAGAAATAGTGGTGCCTTTAAGGGTATATTAAAAGTGTAATTTTACAATAAAACAAAGTATAATTAATTGTATAGCGGTATTAAAGACGGGTTGTGTGAAATATGGTTTTTCAAGGAATAAAGTCTGGAGATTACAATTATGAAAATAATTGAGTATATAGACAAAAAAGCTACATGGAAACGGGTGATAATTAGTTTAGTTTCAAGTGTTGTATTGGGAACGTGCATTGCTACAATGTTCTTTGGATTTCTAAAATTGAAACCAGAAGCAACGATGGATTCTTTAAATTTTTATAATAGCGACACATTTTTTTACAATCTTGAAATTCAAGGAAAAGAAGGACGACAGGCATATTTTCTGTTACATTTGTTTGACTATATATTTATTACCCAATTTTATTTTTTCTTTGTTTATTTGATATATTTAATTATTCATAAACTTAGGCAAAAAATATGGACAAAGTATTTATGCTTAATACCAGTTGTGTCGGCTATAATGGATTTTTTTGAAAATATCTGTATAGATCTATCAATATTTTTATTTCCAAATAAAATTATATTTATTGGTAATTTATCTGGTATATTCACACTAACAAAAATGATATCTATTAATGTAACACTATTAGTAGTTTTTGTCCTGTCTTGCATATTAATTACTAAAACCATAAAAAATAAATTGAGTATTAATAAAACTTGAAAAACCATACTTCACACAGCCGTTACCCGGTTCCGCTCTCGATGGTCGCTTCACCCAAATTACTCCCTACGGTCGCAACTTCGGGTAACGGCAAACGTTGAGCACAAGTACTTTTTAGGCTTAAATAAGAGAAAAAACCACCTGAGGAAAGCAATATGAGAATTTTAATTACCACAATAGGAACAAGAGGCGATGTTCAATTATATATTCCTTTATCAAAAGGTTTAATTGCTACAGGTCATGATGTTGCAATTGCAACGCATCCTTGGGCAAAAGATTTGTTACAGGAGCACTCAATTACTCATTATGCTGTGGGTTCTGATGTAAATATAATAGATAAAGGCAGAGAAGCTGTTGAGTGCTATTTAAAAGGATTATCAGGTCTTAAAGATTTAATGACCTCAATTTATGAATCCCTTTGTGATTGTCACGCAGGCTTTTTAGAAGCAGGTAAATCAGCAGATATTATTATCGGTCATAATCTAATTGGTAAAGCAGAGGCTGGTATTTTAAACAAGCCTTTTATTACTGTCAATATGGTGCCAATGGGCGTACCTAAAAAATCCTGGGGGTCAAAGAGCCTGATAAAAAATATCATCTATGAATTGTTAAAAATTATAGGTTCCAATATTTTTCCTGATCCCTTTTCTAAATTTTGCAAAAAAGTATCTACGTCAAATAAAAGCGATAAAGATAACATTATTCATAAAAAGCTTAATTTAATTCCAATAACGTCAACTATTGTTAAAACAAATGATTTATGGGAACCAATAACTGAGGTTACTGGTTATTTTTTATCAAAATCAGCTCAAGATTATACTCCGCCAACAGAGCTAATGGATTTCATAAAAAATAACAAACCGATATTTGTAACTTTTGGTTCAATGGTTCATGGCAAAGAACTCTCCCAATCACTTTTTTCAAAGATTTCTGAGGCAATTGCTACTTCAAATGATAAAGCAATTGTGCTGATGGCTGATTTTGATATAGAAGCTGAAAATATACCGGAGAATATATTCCGGATTAAAAGTGTACCTTACGAATGGATATTAAAACAAGTATCAATCGTTATCCATCATTTCGGATTCGGCACAAATGCCGAAGTTTTAAAAGCTGGATTAAAGTCCATTCCAATCCCGCACTTTATTGACCAAAATATGAGAGCAAAAGAGATGTTTAAGCTGGGATTATGTAGTAAGCCATTAAAATTAAAAAGCTTTACAGGAAAGCAATTGGCAGGCGAAATATTAAAAATAAAGGATGATGCTACAATGGGAAAAAGAATTGAAATGATAAGTAAAAACATCACAGAGGAAGATGGTGTCAATAAAGCCATTAAGCTTATAAATCAATACTTTAAGTGAAAGCATGTTTTCATCTTGAAAAACTGTGTGGGTAATTGATAGTATGAAGCCTAAAAAGTACCAGCGCACAACGAGACTGTCGAATAAGTTACCGCTACTAAAAAACAACATCTTCTGGGTAAAATCTTTCGAGGTGGTTCGCAGGCTGGGAGCAATTATGAGATTCTCAGGGACTTTAAAATTAAAATTTTTCCAGGCCATGAGTTTTTCGACAGACTCAACAGGCCAAGTTTTCAAAAATTGCAGCCCTGTTTGATATTGATTATAGGTAATTTCTAAAAACATTGGACGCACGTTGTCCATTTTCAAAAAACAAAAATACTATCAACTCAAAGCTAATCCTGTTCGTTCCAGCCTGGTTGCATCTCCATCTGATTGGAAATGGTATTCAGCGCATGCTCATTTTCACAATACCGGATTA
>JAUXBV010000544.1 GCA_030619215.1 Fibrobacterota bacterium
CTGCCAACTACCAGGTAATCCGCTCCTGCTTCAATTGCTTCTGCCGGTGTTACTTTTCTTTTCTGATCATCTTTCGGAGCATCTTCTGAACGAATACCCGGAGTAACAATTAACAACCTATCTTTATGTTCGTCTTTTATTCTTTTTGTTTCTTGTCCTGATGCTATTACTCCGTCACAACCATTTTTTAAAGCTGCTTCTGCTCTTTGTATGACAAGTTCATCTATTGATTTTGTATAACCCATTTCGTCTAAATCACTTTGCTCTAAACTTGTTAATACGGTCACTGCAAATATTTTTATATTACTACCATTCTTACCGTCAACTGCACCTTTCATTACTTTACCATTACTATGTACAGTTAAGAATTCAACTCCCTTTTTTGATATAGACTTAACTGCCTCCTTAACTGTATTTCCTATATCGTAGTATTTTAAGTCTAAAAACACCCTCTTATGATTTTTTAATAACCAATCAACTATTTCCATTCCTGATGCTGTATGAAGAATAATTCCTACCTTAAAAAATGATACTACTCCATCAAGCTTTGTTATCATTTCCTTAGCTTCAGCTACGCCAGTCATGTCCAGGGCAACAATTAACCTTTCCATTCCTTTTACTTTAGCCATTTTGGTCTCCCTTTTTCCTTAATTATAATTATACTTATATCTTAACTTATTACAATCCCTATATTATTCTATTTAAATTATTCTATTTTGTGCAATACTGTCTTTAGGTTGTTGACGTTCACTCAATATTTAATACGCAATACTGTCTTTGAGCAGAGCGAAGTAAAACCGATAATTCGTGCGTGAGTTGGTCTGATGCCTGGAGTGCATTGAAGGGTGGGGAAAAACCAAGTGGCGTGAGTGGAGTTCGTAAGTTTGGGACAGGCTGTGTGTAACACAGGCTGTTGGAGCGGATTTTATTTTTCAACTTATTGGAAAATAAAACAACAATTCCTGAGCGAAGTGAAGGGTTTGTTGGCGTACCTATAAAGTTACGAACGCAGGGAACGCAACGCGGTTTTTGGTTTTGGAGGGTCAATTTGGGGAACGGGTTATGACATTACGTTGTAGAGGTTTTAGAAAATGAGAAAGGGGGGAGAGAGAGAAAGGGATTATTCTTTTCTTCCGGTGTGTTTAAGGTTCTGGTGGAACATGGGCCAGGGAGTATCGGCTAAGCTTTCTGAGCCGTATATGGCATAGAGGCTACCATCATGTGAACCTATGTAAATTACTCCATCGGAGCTTATGGCCGGGGATGAGTTAGAAATCCCCCCAATAATAACACACCACTTTTCTATACCATTGGGACCAATGGCACGGCAACCAATATATATTGTTCCTTCAGAGCTGATTGCCGGGGAAGACGTAACACTACCGCTAGTTACAAATTCCCATTTCTTCGTCCCATCAGGATTTATTGCATAAACGAAAGGTATTCCTGAACCCACATAGATTGTCCCGTCTGCGCCGATTGCGGGGGATGATATCACACTACCACCGGTTGCAAATTCCCATTTCTTCGTACCATCAGGGTTTATAGCATAGAGGTCAGAATCATCAGAGCCTACGTAGATTGTCCCGTCTGCGCCGATTGCGGGGGATGAGCCAATACCACCACCGGTTGCAAATTCCCATTTCTTCGTACCATCAGGGTTTATGGCATAAAGATAATCATCACCAGAATCCACATATATTGTCCCGTCAGCACCGATTGCGGGGGATGATATCACATAATCACCGGTTTCAAATTCCCATTTCTTCGTACCGTCAGGGTTTATAGCATAGAGATAATTATCACTAGACCCAACATATATTGTCCCGTCTGCGCCGATTGCGGGGGATGATCTCACACTACCACCGGTTGCAAACTCCCATTTCTTCGTACCGTCTGGGTTTATTGCATGTAAACAATAATCATTTGAACCTATATATATTGTCCCATCAGCGCCGATTGCGGGGGATGATGCAATCGAAAAGGTACTGATTTCACATTGCCATCCTTTAAGTAAGGTGATCTCCGTTTCTTCCACTTCTGTGCAGGAAAAATTGCTATCAGTAGTTATTTTCGTTGAATTGGTATAATATCCAGCACTGGATATGTGCATGGTGTATCTACCATACGGCACACCTGTTATTGTGTATTCACCTTCAGCGTTGGTTTCTGCCTGTCCATAATTGTCATATCCCCATTTATAACTTGACAATGATACGACTGCTCCTTCTACCGGGTCATTTGTAACCTTTTCCGTAACTGTACCGGTGATGGTTGCAGTACAGCTGAAAGGCTGAAACGAGCCGATTGAAAGAAAAAGCAATATAACAATTAGCATCAGATTATATTGTCTTTTTCCTTTGCAAGAACTTTCCGATTTTAATTGGAACATTCAGTTTTCCCTTCTAAAAAGCATATTCGATACCAAACTGTACCCAGGCATCAAATAAAGGAATAATATCCCCTACACTAGAACCACCCATAGCATTGCTATATTTTGCTTCCCCTATAGAGGACAATATCATTAGAGCCTTTAAACTAATGCGCTTATTCACGGCATACCATAGTCCAATACCGCTAATGTAAAAATACTCCATTTCATCCGCAGGCAATGTGTTCGAATATTCTTTCGGGCCACTGGAATAATAATTATATGTATCGTAATACCCATCTATTAAGCGCATGCCTAAGCCCCAATGCATAGCCGGCGATATCCTGTTTAATATAGGAATATTTAACGTTAAATCATCGGAGTAATTACGCCCCAGTAAAAGTTTTCTAAAAGAATTTATCAATAGGCTAAAACAATCATCAATAGAAAGACTTGTTTCATAAATTATTTCTGCAAATACATTATACATTTTACCACGAAATTCTGTATATGGCGCATAATTATAATAGTAATATTTCTTACCCCCTACCATTATGGGATTCTCGGAATAGTCATTGAGTGATGCGCTCAGTCCTAACCTTATCATATCTTGAGTTTTTTTATGAGTAAAGTTTAATAAGGTTTTCTTTATACTAATGCTATTATATTCAAGAAACTGGAAACCACTATCATATGAAAAGGTCATATCATTAAAGTCTTTTGATAAAACACTTAGCTCAATTGAGAATTTCTTTTTCCTATAATTGTA
>JAUXBV010000488.1 GCA_030619215.1 Fibrobacterota bacterium
TAATATGATTTGTAACAATAGTAACAACTTCTTTAACTATTAATTTTATTTCATCAGTCCAGGCCGGTTTTACTTTTTTATTAGTGCAAACATCGAAAGAGAGCAAACCTGCTAATTTATCATTAACAATATGCGGAAGAACCAGTACGGATTCTAATTTTAAAGTTTTAGTGATTGTCTTAATTAAAGGCTTTGCAATTGCCCTGTATTTTTCAGGTATTAAATTAACCACATTTTCATTGGTAAGAATAAAGAAATCTTTCTGTATAAAATGCTTAACAAGGAATGCCGGTATCTTTGTTCCTATTGATGTCCCGGCATTTTCATCACACCATTCAAGAATACATTCCAAATCGTTTTTAAATGGATCGTCGCCATTAAATTTGTTGTAGCATGCCCTGCTTACACCAATAGCTGGGCCAATTATATCTAATAATTTTTGTATCAACTCATTTTCAGTTATCGTTTTGTCAGACGCTATTTTCCATACTTCTGCACGTGTCTGGTTATATTTATTCGCCACAGCAAGAGCAAATTCCGCATTTTTTTGAGCGATGTGATTTGAAACAATATTAACAATTTCCTTGATAATTGAGACTATTTCATCAGTCCATACCGGCTTTGCTTTATTATTTCTACATATATCGAAAGTCAACATTCCGACCACTGTGTTATTTATATAATGAGGCATGATTGCCACAGATTCAATATTTTGTGTTTTTGCCAACATAGTAATTATAGGCTTTATAATAATTCTTTGTGGCTGTGGGATATTTTCTAATGCGGTCTCCGGAGTTAAGACACTAAAATCTTTCATGAGAAAATGTTTAAAAAGCACAGGAGGCAATTTTTCTCCAACTGTGGGCTTAGCTTCTTTATCACACCACTCAAAAACGCATACTAAATCGCTTTTATAGGGGTCCTCCCCGGTAAATCTGTTATAACAGGCCCTGCTGACTCCAAAGGCCGGCCCAATAATATCCAGCAGCTTTTGTATAAGCCGGTCTTCGCTTAATGTTTTATCGGAAGCAATTTTCCATACTTCCGCCCTTACCTTGCTATATTTATTTTGTTCAGCAAGCTCCTGCTCGGCATGTTTTCTTTCTGTTATGTCTTTAGAAATGTTATAAATTTTTCCTTCAATAACAGTACCAACGCTTTCCAGCCGATGCCAGTTGCCCGCCTTATCTCTGACCCGATATTCAACAGTCTCTGAAAAAGATTTAATTTCTCCGGAAAGAAAATTTTGCAGGGTTAAATTAATAAATTTTTTTGTATATTGTGCTAACTTGGTTAATAACCTTTTCTTATCTTCGGGATGGATTAGTTCAATACCTCGTTTCCCAATAAGTTCTTCGGGTTTATATAACAATATCTTTTCGTGCTGTTTACTGAGATAAACGATTGTAGTATCCTTTTTCATAATAGAAACTAGAATATCCGCACTATTTAGTGCCGCTACAATTAACTTATCGCTAAGGATTTCTTCTTCTATTTTATTATCAGTATTTACTTTACTCATTTATACCTTTTAACCTTTCATAACACCAAGAGGCTTAAGTTTAACAACAACCTCTACTAAATCGTTCTGACTTTCTATTACAGTATCAATATCTTTATATGCCTGGGGAGCCTCGCTTATGTCAACCCGCCCTTTTCTATCCTTGCCCCATCTTCCGAATACGATTCCTTCCATTGCTTTATCACATTCTCCCACCGTATACGTTTTATTAAACTGTGATCTGCTGATAATCCGGCCCGCACCGTGCGAGCAGGACCTGAAGCTTTCCGGGTTTCCCAGACCTTTCGTAATATAGGATGCTGTACCCATTGAACCCGGGATAATGCCCATCTGGTTATATTCTGCCTGGGTAGCTCCTTTTCTATGAACCCATACTTTTTTTCTAAAGTGAGTTTCTTCTACTGCA
Organism: Fibrobacterota bacterium; assembly: GCA_030619215.1. Taxonomy (GTDB): domain Bacteria; phylum Fibrobacterota; class Chitinivibrionia; order Chitinivibrionales; family JANQEN01; genus JAUXBV01. The sequence continues at coordinate 1,929 of JAUXBV010000488.1, forward strand.
AAGTTATGGTGGATATTGATTTCATTATCGAAGCTGCATCCAAAAACCTCCGATGCAGCATTCTTGAGATGGGACATCATGAGCTTACGATTCTCACGGGCAAAATGGAGGGCAAGGTTCATTGCAGATATATATTCTTTAGCCACTTTTGTTTTTAAGGGTAAAAATGCAAGGCCGTTTTCTCCTTTTAAGGGAATTTTTATGGATGTATATTTCTCGCAGTACTTTTGAGCGATAGAGTTATATTCCCTTGCAATTTTATAACCGAAGTTACGGCTGCCGGAATGAACCATAAGCCAGACAAAGCCGTCTATACCGGACTGGATTTCAATAAAATGATTACCGCCGCCAAGAGTGCCAAGCTGCTTTCGTGCCGATTTCAACTCCTGCCGGATAATGGGAATATCGGGCGCATTATTAAATCCCGGCCAGTTCTGTTCTCTTTTGTGATGGTCAAAACCAACAGGAATCTTTTTTCTCAGTTTGCCAATTATTTGCTTAATCATGCTTTCATTTATGTCAGACGTCTTATGTGTTGTCTTTACCGCACATATACCGCAGCCAATGTCGACACCCACCGCATTTGGAATAATCGCGTTTTCACAGGCAATAACTCCGCCGATCGGCATACCGTACCCGCTGTGGCAGTCAGGCATTAAGGCAATATGATGAAATGTTTCCGGGTGGTTGGAAAGGTTTTGTGCCTGTGCCATTGCCCCAGCCTCGACAATATCGCACCAGGATTTAATTGGCAGGCGGTTATCTTTATTTATCCATTTCATAAAAGAGCTTTGCAGCCGATGTTTTATTTCTCCCAAAAACAATTACATACCGTATCTCTATCTTCATTTAGTAAACTGAATGAGTTCTCTCTATAAAATATAAAGTTTTGTTCTCTGTCTTTCTGAATGATAGTTGAATCAAGACTATTATTTGAGAAATAGTGGTAGCTTGAAGTTTCCTTCCGGCTTATGTCTTTTATTATTGTGTTACCGGCAGGATCAATTTGTGCTGCTCTGAAAAAGTTGACTACTGCGGTACTAAAGAGGTCGCAGATATCATTTGTTAATGGTGGAAAGCAGCTGATAAGAGTGTCAGTGGAGTCTGAGCCGGACACTATAGTAAGCGTTATGCCAAACTCATCCATAAGAAGTGCATTTATCGTATCTCTTTCTGAGGAAGCAGCCAATCTGGTTTTCACTTTGCCCTGTTTAGTTGCTATAAAGCAATAGCCCTGAATTTCTTTTATATAAGATTCTTTTTTCTTTGTTTTTTCAATAGGAGTTGTCACATCATTTTTAACTACAGGCGGGATAGAACATGAAAAGAATATGATATAAATTAAAATGACGGATTGAAACGGTTTTGTATTGGAAAATTTATTCATTTTGGCTAGTATATACAGAATCGGGAACAACCTCGAATGACGGTGTCTCATGTTTAATAAGAATATAGTCTCCGCTATGCTCTGTGAGTTTTACCTGTTCAATATACAAGAGGTCTTCAGAGAATGTAAGCTCAATTGATGAAAAGATAGATTTTGCCATTGAGTGTGTTGGTATGAGTATAAACTGGTGCGGTTTTGAAGAGTCATGTTTTATGTTGTAAGGAGATTCCTTTGTAATTTCTCCTCCAAGATATCTCATAACCTCCCTGGTAATTGCCTTTGCTACAACCTCATGCGACGGTTGTTCAATATATTTGCCGTTTTCAATGCGATA